>MHEI01000077.1:33840-40634 GCA_001805165.1 Nitrospirae bacterium RBG_16_43_11
GATAAGGGAGTATCCTCATCAACTGAGCGGCGGAATGAAGCAAAGGGTAATGATTGCCATGGCTATCGCCTGTGAACCATCTCTTATCATTGCGGATGAACCAACCACTGCACTCGATGTTACCATTCAGGCTCAGATATTAAGGCTGCTCAGAGAATTAATTGAAACAAGCAATACTGCATTGATTCTGATCTCACATGACCTGGGCATTATTGCAGAGATGGCTGATGAAGTAGCAATAATGTATGCCGGAAAGATTGTTGAGCATGCAACTACCCGTGACCTGTTTGCCGAGCCTCTTCATCCTTACACGATAGGGCTGCTACAGTCAATACCAAGGGGTGAGGAAAAGAGGGAAAAACAGCTCCGGACTATCCAGGGAAGTGTCCCTAAGCTCTATGAGCTGCCGGCGGGCTGCATGTTCAATCCACGCTGTAAATATGTGGTTGACAGGTGCAGGAGAGAGGAACCGGAGCTTATTGATTCCGGGGGCGGTCATCTGGTAAGGTGCTGGGTAGATGTTAAGAAGCAATGAGTATAAAGCAATGAGCAATGAGTTGTTATCAGTTAAAGACCTTAAAAAACACTTTCATGTTGATGAAGGTATTTTCAGCAGCAGGAAAAGGGTAGTTCATGCTGTTGACGGTATAAGCTTTGAGCTCGGTAAGAATGAAGTCCTGAGCCTCGTTGGCGAAAGCGGAAGCGGTAAGTCCACGACAGGCAGGCTAATCCTGAAACTCCTTGAGCCGACTGAAGGTAAGATCATATTCATGGGTGAAGACATCAGCAATGCCGGCAGAAAAAGGATGAAAGAACTCCGGCGGGAGATGCAGATAATCTTCCAGGACCCCTATGCCTCGCTGAATCCCCGCATGACAGTAGGAGAGATTGTAGAAGAACCTCTCATTGTGCACAAGATAGGGACGAAACAGGAAAGACGGGACGAAGTAGCAAATCTGCTGCAAAAGGTAGGTCTCAACCCTGAGGTTATGAAACGTTATCCCCATGAATTCAGCGGCGGACAGAGACAGAGGGTCGGAATTGCAAGGGCTGTCGCATTAAAACCAAAACTGATTGTTGCTGACGAGCCTGTATCCGCTCTCGATGTATCCATTCAGGCGCAGGTTATAAATCTCCTGAAGGAATTGCAGGAAGAGTATCATATAGCCTTTCTCTTTATTGCCCATGATTTAAATATAGTGCGGATAATAAGCAACAGGGTAGCCGTCATGTACCTCGGTAAGATTGTAGAACTCGCTGAAGTAGAGGAGCTGTTCAAACACCCGCTGCATCCTTATACACAGGCGCTGCTCTCTGCTATACCTGTCCCTGACCCTTCAAGGAAAGACAGAAAGATTATTCTCCTGGAAGGAGACATCCCAAGCCCCATTGATATTCCACAAGGATGCCGGTTCCATACAAGGTGTCCTAAGATGATCCCCCGGTGCAAAGAGATCATCCCCCCGCTTGAAGACTTTGGAAATAGCCATGTGGCTGCATGTATACGGGCGCATGAGTGGGCATAATAACCCCTTTTCAAACGTTGGTCTTAATACTATTTGACTCCGAAACCAGCACTTTCTCTGCAACAGAAGCAAGCACGGAATCATACCTGTGGTTTAATGCAAATATACGGCACAGGACTACCTTTGCAGGAATATAATCAAAGAACTCCTTCAGCGCCTCTTTCGATACATCCTTAGTTGACGGACTGTATACATATATCTGTTTGTCACCCATCATGAGCGGGTTCAGTGGTCTCGGGTCCTGACTCGCCATATCCACCTTAAAATGGATTTTTTTTAAATCATGCGGCAATTTCTCTTTTATGGATTTCAATAACTCTTCCTGAGTAATAAACCTCCTCCCCTTCTCAACCTCGCCAATGGAAAGCGTCCTGTCATAGGCCATCTTCCACTTTACATCCCTGCTGAGAATACCATGCCATTCAGGATATAGTTTGGTTTTCCTGGAATCTTTACTCTTATGCCAACTCCGTACAGCCTCAAGCAATGACCAATCGGTAAGGGAAATATATTTATCCAGACGCTCTGCAGGATTGTAAGGAAACAACATGTCTATAGTCTCCCTGAATATCTCCCGCAGGTGCAGGTCTATTGCGCGGGTAGTCCTGTGATAATAGACATTGCTATACATATAAAGCCTTGCATTGAGAAACATGTTGAGTGCGGAAAGTCCTGAGCGGTGCAGTGTTAACCCCTTGTCAGTAAAGAATGAATAGTAGATCAAACGGTTAATATCTACGGGCCCTATAGCTACACCGCACATATACGAATCGCGCAGAACATAATCCATATTGTCTACCGTGTATATACCGCTTAAGAGAGGCTGAAGGAATAAAAGCCATTTAGGGTAATTGTCTGAAGACTTGAGCGGCGCCTTGTAAGGTCCCTTACCTATAAGAAAGGCCACGTGATCAGGGACAATCTTCTCTCCCGGCGCAAACTCACCATTAGGGCTTCTCCTGATGCCTTCAATGATATCCCTTAGCTCTTCTCTTATAATCCGCTGTCCTATTGTCTCATGAGTCTCCTTATATTCATCAAGCACATTATCATCGAAAAAATGGCCAAAAGGCCCGTGCCCTATATCATGAAGTAATCCCGCTACACGAAGTAACTCCTCTATAAATAGTTCTGAAGGACAATCCGAAGTTATCTCTTTAAGGACAGGATAAAGATGCCTCGCAAACCTTCCTGCGAGATGCATCGCACCAAGGGAGTGCTGAAATCTGCTGTGCTCGGCAGATGGATAGACCCACCTTGCACTCTGGAGCTGATAAATATGCCTCAGACGCTGACCCCAGGGTGAGTCAATCAGGTCTTTCTCAGTCCTTTCCTTCTCTTCCCCCTTTGGAACTGTGAAGGATATGTAGCCATGGATTGGGTCTGAGATAAGGGATATGCCTTCGTATACTGTGGGTTCTGACATTTTTCTGCGTCAACTGATTTTGATATCTTTTGCCCGCGCACCCCATGGAAGATTAACAACTGAGAATTGTACACTCTTATTGACCTCTGCATTATCCCATGTACCGGCAGATATATCCTCAGGAAGGAACATATACCTCTCTCCATCCCCTCCTTCAATGAAGCCATAAGACATGTCAGGCGTTATTTCTGTAATCTTTCCTGCCTTACTACTGATATCAGAAGGTGCAGATTCAACCTGAATCTGCGGGATATTTCCTCTGTAATATTTTTTTGCAAATGCCTTGATTATTTTCATGTGTTCATAGACAGAGCGGTGTGACTCCTCAGGTTTCTGCTGAAATTGAAACCCGTAAATCCGGACAAGCCTGTCATAAATGTGATTGATCTCACTGTTCTCTATCTTCAACAACATATCAAGTGCATCCTGAAGGGAAACCATCTCCTTTTTTAATATGCGTTCAAAATCTTTGATCATGGCATTCAGGAGTTGTAAGGCAGAAATATCAGTAACGTCAACGGAGGTTCTGTTTTTTTTCTTTGCAGAAGAGTGATCCCACGACTGACAACCCTTACTCAGGGTAAGCGTCTCACAGTGACTTTTTTCATGATCTGCAATCTTTATCCAGAAATTGTAAACCTCTGAATTATCCCTGAACAGGTTGGATAATTTGTAGTACAGGTTGGAGAGCCTCTTTTCAATATCTATAGCAGCATCAAATACTTCGGATATATTCATAGTGCATACCTGACCGGGTCTGTTATCCCGGCCTCAATAAAACCTTTCTTCCTGATTAAACAACTATCACACCTTCCGCAGGCGATGCCGGCTTCACCGGGGTCATAACAACTGTGAGTCAGGCTGTAGTCAACACCAAGTTCAATTCCCTTTAATATTATCTCAGCCTTCGTCATATTTATCAATGGTGTCTTTACTGAAAATTCAGTTAATCCCTCGACACCTTTTCTTGTCCCAAGATTTGCCATAGATTCAAATGCCCTGATATATTCCGGCCGGCAGTCAGGATAACCGCTGTAATCAACTACATTTGCCCCGAAAAATATAGTATCCGCATCAATAACCTCAGCCCATGAAAGTGCAATGGCAAGAAATATCGTATTGCGCGCAGGCACATATGTAACAGGGATGCCATGTGAAATCTCTTCCTGTGTACGGTTCGCGGGAACTTCAATTGACGATGTAAGTGCAGATCCGCCGATCTCTCTCAGATTAACACTTACAACAATCTGTTTTTTTGCATTAAAAAATTTGGACACCAGGCGGGCCTTTTCGATCTCATGCACATGTCGCTGACCGTAATCTATGGTAAGTGCATATAATTCGCAGCCTTCTGATTTAGCGATCGCCATGGTTGTCGTGGAGTCTATCCCGCCGCTTAATAAGACAACAGCCCTGTTCATCTGGAAACTCTTCATTCACCCCGGCGGCCATGCCATCTGTCTTCCGCCCAGCAGATGCACATGCAGGTGATAGACAAGCTGTCCCCCCGCAGGATTGCAGTTTACAACAACCCTGAATCCGGGATCCTTTACATTCTTAATCTCAGCTATCTTATTTATAACAACGCCCATATTCCCTATTAAACCCATGTGACTTTCTTTCAGGTCATTGAGTGTTGGAATATGTTCTTTCGGCACAATCAACACATGGACAGGCGCCTGAGGATTTATATCATCGAATGCAAGCCACTGCTCATCCTCATACACAATCCTGCCTGTAATTTCCTTTGCTATAATCTTGCAAAATATACATGAACTCATTCTGTCTTCCCCTCTCTTCTCTTTTTTTCAAGCCCTGAAACCCCTAACCTCTTATCAAGCTCCCTGTAAACATCCTGCGGGCTCAGGCCATGATAACCTAAAAGGACTAATGAATGAAACCAAAGATCTGCAGCCTCATATACTATCTCATCCTTATTGTTATTCTTTGAGCTAATGATAAGCTCTCCCGATTCCTCACTTATCTTTTTTAATATCTTGTCAAGCCCTGACGAATAAAGGGAACTTACATAAGATGATTCTGACGGCTTATCCCTGCGATCTATAATAACGTCGTAAACCGAGTTCATTATGCCGGACAACTGTGTCTTGTTGAATCCCTTTCTTTCGTCACTGCTATCAATCCGTTCATATAATTCCCTGAAGAAGCAGGATGGACTACCCGTATGGCAGGCAACACCTGACTGCTCTACCAATACCAAAAGGGTATCAGCGTCACAGTCGTAAAGTATTTTTTTCACCCGCTGGATATGACCTGACGTCTCACCCTTTTTCCACAATTTCTGACGGGACCTGCTCCAGAAGTGTGTAATGCCTGTATCTACTGTAACCCGCAATGCCTCCTCATTCATGTAGGCCATCATAAGGACTGCCAATGTCTGAGAATCCTGAATAATTGCCGGAACAAGTCCACGGCTGTTAAATTTTATTTGATTTATAATATCATCCATTCTAAATCCTGACACATATCCCTCTCGACCTGAGATACTCCTTAGTCTCCTTTATTGTATACTCCCTGAAGTGGAAGATTGAAGCCGCAAGTACGGCATCGGCCTTTCCGGCAATAATGCCTTCATACAAATGCTCCAATGTCCCTGCTCCTCCTGATGCAATTACAGGTATCGTTACAGCTTCCGAAATAACGCGGGTTAATTCTATATCATAACCGTCCTTTGTTCCATCCTTGTCCATACTTGTCAACAGGATCTCTCCAGCTCCGTATCCCTCCATCTTCTTTGCCCACTGGACAGCATCAATTCCTGTACGTGTACGGCCGCCATGGATATAAACCTCCCATTGCAACCCGGACGACACACGTCTCGCATCAATTGCCACAACAATACACTGGCTCCCGAATCTCTCCGATGCCTCTCGAACAAACTCCGGATTCTGTACGGCTGCTGTATTTATAGATACCTTATCTGCTCCGGCATTAAGAAGTGTCCTTATATCATCCAGGGTGCGTACTCCGCCTCCGACCGTTAGAGGCATAAAGACCTGCTCTGCAGTATTCCTGACAACGTCTATCAAAATAGAGCGCTTCTCGCTGGAGGCAGTGATATCAAGGAAGCAAATCTCATCAGCGCCTTCATCATTGTAAAGGCGTGCCGCCTCAACAGGGTCTCCGGCGTCTCTGAGATTAACGAAGCTGACCCCTTTTACCACCCGTCCTTCTTTAACGTCCAAACAAGGAATAATACGCTTTGCCAACATAATATTTAGTAGGGTGGGTATTGCCCACCTTATTCTTATTTGCTCTTTGTCAGAGCAATAGCCTCTCTAAGGTCAATCGCACCCGAATATATCGCCTTCCCCACAATCACACCTTCCAACTCGGGATTATTTATAGTCAGCAGTGCTGCAATATCCTTAACACCTGATACACCACCAGAGGCAATCACAGGTATCGCAACATTTTTAGAAAGCTTCTCAATGCTCTCAATATTCGGTCCTGCCAGCGTCCCATCCCTCTTTATATCTGTAAATACAATAGCGCAGACACCAGAATCTTCAAATCTCTTTGCGACATCAACAGCGCTCATATTTGTAACCTCCTGCCATCCCCTGATAGCAACCATTCCTTCCGATGCATCAAGAGATATGACGATCTTACCTCGAAATGTCTCAGCCAATAAATGTACGAGTCCTGTATAACTTACGGCTGCAGTACCAAGTACCACTCTTGCTGCACCAGTATCAAGATATTTTCCTGCTGAATTGGTTTCTCTTATACCCCCTCCCACCTGCACCGGAATCTTGAGGGTAGAAATGATCTGACATATGATATCCGAATTCACAGGAGCCCCCTCAACAGCGCCATCA
>MHEI01000077.1:40646-42245 GCA_001805165.1 Nitrospirae bacterium RBG_16_43_11
TGCAGCATCTCTGCCCCAGCTTCCTCCCACCTGCGGGCAACTTCCAGAGGGTTATCTGAATAAACAGTCTCCTGGTCCATTTGCCCCTGATATAATCTTACACACTGTCCACCCTTAATATCTATTGCCGGAATTACCTTCATTTCAACCCCTCCTGTTAATTCTAATGTGTTAACATGCGGTGTGCAGTCATTTCATCTTCTCGCCTTCGGCAGAGTTTTCAGCATCTCACTAACCCCATACCGTGCAAGTTGCTCCGCAGTCAGCCACTTCCCGCCTCTCTGGATAAATATAAAGACCATGCTCAGGTCCTCTGTAAGAGACTTCTGTGTCTCTGCATACTTTCCTGCCCAGAGGATTGTTCCATCTTTGGTGCTGATTAACCTTGCCTCAAACCCCACAGATGCCGGTTTTTTTATCCCAACCGGCCCCCCCTCCCTCTCTTCAAACCTTGTAACCACGCCTGTAAGTATTGCGTCGCCTCCAGTCTTCTCTCCGACCGATCTCACGAGATCAATTGAAACCGGGCCCGGTAACGCAAGCTTATCCTTATCCACTTTGTCATACGGTACACTTAAATATCCCAATCCCTCAAACTGACTGTAAAAAGTGCTGTACACTTGAGTAACTCCGTTAGGGTCTACTTTTGCACTCCTTAACCCCTTCTGATCTCCTTCAGGCATTGCTATAAATGGAATCACTATAACCTTTGCAACTTTGACTTCCTCCCAATTTGGTACAGTTGCGGTAGACACATATTTCGTACTGCAGCCTGTATAAAAAAAGATGGAAAGGACCAATATAGATAAGCTTAATTTTAATGTCTTCATTTGCTATCCCCAAAATTTTTTAATATCCTGAGCCCTATATCCTGGCTCTTTTCCGGATGAAACTGACATGCAAATATATTATCCTTATAAACACCCGATGTAAACTCCCCTCCGTAATCAGATGTCGTTGCTATTATATCTTTATCCGATGGTACCACGTAATATGAGTGGACAAAATAGACATAGGAATTATCAGGAACATCTTTTAGTAACCGGACATCTTGCTTTAACGTTATCCCATTCCAACCCATATGCGGCACCTTGAACTCCTGTCCCAGATTAAATCTGACAACACGGCCTTGCAGAATATCCAATCCTTTATGCGTGCCAAACTCCTCGCTTTCACTGAAGAGAAGCTGGAGGCCGAGACATATCCCAAGAAACTGTTTTCCTGACTCTATGCTCTTATAAACGGCATCTATCATACCAGTTTCAGTAAGGTTTTTCATGCACTCCGGAAAACTACCAACACCTGGAAGGACTACATGGGATGCTTTTGAAACCTCCTCAGGCTTTTTTGCAATAAAGGCTTTATGCCCTACAAACTCAAATGCCTTCTCAACACTCCTCAGATTCCCCATCCCATAGTCTATAATCGCTATCAAATTCATGGGGAAATTATAAGTCAAATCCCGATTTTTTGCTACCACTATTGACAGGAGAACCGGAAAAATGCTAAATATGACGTGTCGTTTGATCCAGCGCGGGAATAGCTCAGCGGTAGAGCATCGCCTTGCCAAGGCGAGGGTCGCGGGTTCAAATCCCGTTT
>MHEI01000078.1:0-664 GCA_001805165.1 Nitrospirae bacterium RBG_16_43_11
CATCTCCGGCATATTCATCCCCTCGTTCTGCCCTTCCTGCAGTATCAGTCCATGCAATGTAAACGTTTCCAATATTATCATTGCTTATTACAGGGCGTCCGGTTATATAGAAACCTACCGGGGCAGAATCAACACGAATTGCTTTTTCCTCCCATGATGCTCCATGATTCAATGATACATTAAAATATATGCCGGGATAGACATCATCTTCCGGCATATTTCTGTTATCCAGCCATGCCACATATACAGCCCCATTCTTGTCTGTCGAGATTACGGGGTTAGTAGCCGAGAAGATCCCTGCCGTAACTCCGGTGTTTAATCTTTGCTCAGGGAACTGATAAGGGACTATGAAGTCAGTAGGTTTATCAAACTGCACCTGTAGGGATCTGAAGTAAATATCAAAATTACCGCTTCTGTTTCTATCGTCCATCCATGCAATGTATACATTGCCATTTCCATCGCATGCTATTTCAGGGTTTATTGAATCTCCGGGCGCCGGATTGTCTGAATCTATCCGGTAGTCGGTATAAGGGTCAGGGGCATTCCACGTTATGCCATAGTCTTTGGAGTAACGAAAATATATATCCTTCTTGCCTATACCTGCTTTAACGGCCCTGTCATCAACCCATACTACATAGATATGGCCTGAGTTGTCTGAACAAAC
>MHEI01000078.1:941-3350 GCA_001805165.1 Nitrospirae bacterium RBG_16_43_11
AGTGAGATATATGTGATAAGTAATGTTGCGAAGATAAGTTTGTAATTTCTAAAGGTCATTGATTCGATAAATCTTATAAAACCCATAATAATATGTTATATTATCATAATGCTAATGCAAATATCATGCAAGGTGGACCTGAAAATACTGCAGCCTTCAAGAGTAGGGTGGGCGGTGCCCACCCTGCGGCTCATTTTCATTTAGAATAATACTTGACAAGCACTTTATAAATCAATAAAATAACTTCTTTGTGTAAGGGGGTTTTTTATATGAAGACAATTTCTGCTAAAAAAGAGGATGTAAAGAGGGACTGGTTTGTGGTGAATGCAGACGGGAAGGTGCTTGGCAGGCTTGCGTCTCAGGTGGCGTCAGTGCTGAGGGGTAAGCATAAACCAATATACACTCCGCACGTTGATACCGGTGATTTTGTTGTTATAGTTAATGCCGGTAAAGTAAGGCTTACAGGCGCGAAGGTTGAAAATAAAGTATATTATCATCATTCAGGGTATCCTGATGGATTGAAAAGTGAGAGCCTCCGCAAGTATTATGACGAGAAACCTGATGAGCTTATAAAGCGGTCTGTATGGGGGATGCTTCCAAAGAATAAACTGGGAAAGGCAATGTTAAAGAAACTAAAGGTCTACTCCGGAGCAGTGCATCCGCATGATTCACAGATGCCTAAGGCTTTGGAGATAAAGGAGTAATGCATGAATACTGCAGCACAACATTTTGCAACTGGTAAGAGAAAGAATGCGATTGCACGCATAAAATTAGTCCCTGGTGAGGGAAAGATTGTAGTTAACGGAAGGACTGACGAAGACTACTTTCCCGGTCATACCCTGAAAAAGCTTATCAGGCAACCTCTTGAGCTCTTGTCATTGACAGGAAAATTCGATGTTTATGCCAATATATCAGGGGGAGGGATTTCCGGTCAGGCAGGCGCCCTAAGACATGGTATAGCCAAGAGCTTGCTTGAGGTTGATCCGGAATACAGGAAGGCACTGAAAAGCAAAGGTTTTCTGACAAGGGACTCCCGTGAAAAAGAGAGAAAGAAGTATGGGCAGAAAGGTGCCCGCAAAAAGTTCCAATATTCCAAGAGATAATTTTTAAATAGAGAATGCTAAAGGTAGCTGTTGTTGGGGCGAGTGGATATACCGGAGGTGAGCTTCTAAGAATTCTTGCCCTTCATCCCTATGTCAAAGTTGTTGCTGTTACTTCAGAAAAGTCTTCAGGAAGATCAGTAGCACAAGTATTTCCTAACCTGACTGGATTCTATGACCTGATACTTCAGCCTCTTTCGCCTGAGATTGCAGGAGCAGATGCTGAATTTATCTTTACTGCACTTCCCCATGGGACATCTGTTGCACCGGTTGCAGAGTTTGTGAAGATGGGGAAGATGGTGGTAGATTTAAGCGCAGATTTCAGATTAAAAGATCCGCTTGCTTATGAGGAGTGGTATGGTGTTAAGCATGCGGATAAAGACTTACTGCAAAATGCTGTGTATGGGTTGCCGGAGATATACAGGAGCAGGATAAAAGGGGCTGCGCTTATTGCAAATCCCGGATGCTATCCTACAGCGAGCATTCTGGGTATTACCCCGATCATTAGGAACAGGTTACATAATGGAGAAAGGATCATTATAGATGCCAAGTCGGCAATATCCGGGGCCGGACGTTCACCCGCATTATCCTGGCATTTTCCGGAGGCGCATGAAGGGATGGAGGCTTACAAGCCTGGTACCCACAGGCATATCCCTGAGATTGAACAGGTGCTATCCGATATTGCAGGGAGTACTATAACTACATGTTTTGTGCCTCACCTCGTCCCTGCCAACAGGGGCTTATTGAGTACGATTTATGTGCCAACTGATTATTCCGGAGAGGCCGGAGATATTATTGAACTGTATAAGGAATCTTATCATGGTGAACCATTCGTGAGGGTACTTGATGCAGGAAGACAGCCTAATATAAGGAACGTAAAAGGGGCAAACTTCTGCGATATAGGAATTACTCTTGATAAGCGTAATGGGTGCATAATCGTTACATCTGTTATAGACAACCTTGTCAAGGGCGCTGCAGGTACGGCGATTCAGAATATGAATATAATGATGGGGTTTGAGGAGACGGCAGGCTTGATGCAGCCGGGCTTGTTTCCATAAGGTAAATAATAAATGAAAGAAATACCAGGCGGAATAACAGCCCCAAGGGGCTTTCTTGCAGCCGGCATATACGCCGGTATTAAGCGCACTAATAAATTAGACCTTGCAATTATTTATAGTGAGATAGATGCCGTAGTTGCAGGGACTTTTACAACTAATAAGGTTAAGGCCCCTCCTGTCATATTGACTGAACGGCAGATCAAAAAAGGAATAACACGGGCTGTAGTAGTAAACAGCGGCAATGCAAATGC
>MHEI01000078.1:3386-11162 GCA_001805165.1 Nitrospirae bacterium RBG_16_43_11
GATGGTGGAAATTACAGCGGATGCGCTATTAATTAATAAGAGTCTGGTTTGCGTCTCTTCAACCGGTGTCATTGGTGAGACTCTCCCGATGGATAAGATAAGACCGGCTATAAGGCAAGCGGCTGATAGTATAAATCCTGAGGGAGGCAAGGACGCTGCTTCCGCAATTATGACTACTGATACATTTCCAAAGGCAGTTGCTGTAAGAGGAAGGATAGGCGGCAAGACAGTTACAGTTGGCGGAATAGCGAAGGGTTCCGGGATGATATATCCTAATATGGCTACAATGCTTGCGTTCATTTCTACAGATGTTGCAATAGACAGGAATACGCTTAAAAAGGTACTTAAAAAAGCAGTAGACCAGTCGTTCAATAGGATTACTGTAGACGGTGATACAAGCACTAACGATATGGTGCTATGTATGGCAAATGGTATGGCCGGGAACAGTCCTCTTGACGATCAGGATCTTCCCCAGTTTCAGGAAATGATCTGGTATGTTTGCCGCACTCTGTCTAAGATGATAGTAAAGGACGGGGAAGGGGCTACCAAACTTGTTGAGATTCGGGTGAGAAGGGCAAAGAGCGATAAGGATGCAGAGAAGGTTGGTTTCGCAGTTGCAAATTCCAGCCTGGTTAAGACAGCCCTTTTTGCCGGTGACCCGAACTGGGGACGCATAATGGCTGCCATAGGCTATTCAGGGGCAAACATCCGTGAGGATCATATATCAATTTCTTTTGATAAAGTGAAAATGGTTAAAAAGGGTATTGGAACTGGTAAAGAGGTAGAGAAGAAGGTGGCTGGTGTTATGCAGCATAAAGAATATACAATCACTATTGATTTAAATGTGGGGAGTTCTGAGACATCAGTCTGGACAACGGATTTATCCTATGATTATGTAAAGATTAATGTAGCTTACAGGTCATGAGATTGCAAGAAGGGCATTGCCGGCCATGTTTTAGTTATTGCAATTTTAACGAACTTATGATAACTTTTCCTGCTGGACTTACTAACAAAATTATTTAGATAGTAACTGGAGGGCAGTATATTATGGGCGCAGCAATTAAAGAATTACTTGAAGCAGGTGTACATTTCGGACATCAGACTAAACGGTGGAATCCGAAGATGAAGAAATACATATTCGGTGAGAGGAATGGTATTTACATAATTGACCTGCAGAAGACGATGGCAAATTTTGACTCAGCCTGTGAGTATTTAAAAGAAGTGGCATCACAGGGGAAACCGGTACTCTTTATTGGAACAAAGAGGCAGGCACAGGAGATAGTCGAGGCAGAGGCAAAGAGATGCGGAATGTTCTTTGTCAATCATCGGTGGCTCGGAGGTATGCTCACTAACTTTACGACAATCAAAAAGAGTATTGATCAGTATAGAAAATACGAGAAGGCACGCGAAAACGGCACTCTTGATCAATTACCGAAGAAAGAGATAGCAGGTATCGAAAAGAAGATGGCCCAGATGGATAAGATATTCGGCGGGATTAAGGGCATGGGAGTAGTGCCTGGTGTGGTCTTTGTGATAGATACGAAAAAAGAGGCTATAGCAGTACACGAAGCAAACAGGCTTGGTGTACCTGTTATAGGTGTCGTTGATACAAATTGTAACCCGGACAATATAGATTATGTAATACCTGGTAATGATGATGCGATAAAGGCGATTAAGCTTATCTGCAGCAAGGTTGCAGATGCTGTTATCGAGGGCAGGGCAATCTATGATGCAAGGGGTGGTGTTAAACAGGAGATAGCAGCGGTAAAGGAAGCAGAACAACCGGCAGAAGCTGAAAAGATATCCGAAGAACCAGGTAAAGTTAATACAGCTACAGCAGGGGAAAGGTTAGGCAGTTAAAGACCGGAGGCATAATCAGTGATGGTGACAATTAGCAGTGTGACAGTAAAAGATCTCAGGGAAAAGACAGGCGCCGGAATAATGGATTGCAAAAGGGCATTGGCAGATGCCGGCGGTGATCTGGAAAAAGCGATAGATATACTAAGACAGAAGGGACTTTCAGCAGCAGCAAAGAAGGCATCACGCGAAACAAAAGAGGGAGTAATCGGGAGCTATATCCATGGAGGAGGCAGGATCGGTGTACTTGTAGAAGTTAATTGCGAGACCGATTTTGTGGCAAGGAACTCAGAGTTTCAGGAACTTGTAAAGGATATTGCTATGCAGATAGCTGCGACCAATCCTTCATATGTCTGTCGTGAGGATGTGCCTGCGGCTGTACTCGATAAGGAACGCGGGATATACAAGGTACAGGCAAAGGAATCAGGCAAACCTGAACATGTGCTTGATAAAATTGTAGAGGGAAAGGTAGAAAAATTCTACATTGACGCATGCCTTCTTGAACAGGTGTTCATCAAGGATCCCTCTGTTTCAATAAATGAAATGATAAAGCAAAAGATAGTAAAGACAGGCGAGAATATTTCGGTTAAACGTTTCACAAGATACCAGCTTGGGGGATAGGCTTCCGGATGGATAGACGTAAAGGCTTTAACAGGGTACTTCTGAAAGTCAGCGGTGAAGCCCTCATGGGCGAAAAAGGTTATGGTATAGACCCTGCCGTAATTAACTCTATTGCTGAAGAGATAAAGGGTGTATCCGATGCAGGGGTTGCTATTGCTGTTGTTATAGGAGGCGGCAATATATTCAGGGGACTTGGGGCAGCGGCAACCGGGATGGAACGGGCATCGGCTGACTATATGGGAATGCTCGCAACAGTGCTGAATGCCCTTGCACTGCAGGATGCACTGGAAAAGAAAGGTGTTGTAACAAGGGTTCAGTCCGCGATTGAGATGCGGGCGCTTGCAGAACCGTATATAAGGCGCAGGGCTATCAGGCACCTTGAAAAGAAGAGGGTCGTTATATTTGCTGCCGGAACCGGTAATCCATATTTCAGCACAGATACCGCTGCTTCACTTCGTGCAATGGAGATAGGGGCAGATGTTATTCTGAAAGGGACAAAGGTTGACGGGGTCTATGATTCTGATCCTGTAATAAACAAAGATGCAAAAAGGTTCTCATCTCTTACTTATCTTGACGTCCTTCAGTTGGGGCTTAAGGTGATGGATGCTACAGCAATTTCCCTCTGTAAAGACAACAATCTTCCGATAATCGTGTTCAATCTGAGGGAGAAAGGGAATGTAAAAAGGGTTGTTACAGGGGAAGAAATAGGTACGGTAATTCATTAGTATATGATTGGCAATATTAAAAATAAAGCTACAGAGAAGATGGAGCAGACACTGAATGTCTTTCGGAAAGATATGGGTGCCGTGCGTACAGGCAGGGCTTCCGTATCAATAGTGGAGAATATATCAGTAGACTATTATGGGACTCCGACACCTATATCACAGGTGGCAGCCCTGACTGTTCCTGAGAGCAGGTTGATTTTAATTCAGCCATGGGAACAGAGATTGATACCTGAAATTGAAAAGGCCATTATGACATCAGCCCTGGGTCTTACACCTTCCAATGATGGAAAGATTATAAGGGTTCCTATACCGCCGCTTAATGAAGAGAGAAGGCGGGAGATTGTTAAAATTGTAAAGAAGATGTCTGAGGATTCGAGAGTTGCCATTCGCAATATCCGGAGAGATGCCAATGATGAGATAAAGAGGGCAGGCAAGGAAGCGAGCATCTCAGAAGATGACATCAGAAAATCTCAGGATGAATTGCAGAAACTGACAGACCAGTATATACATAAGGTTGATGATGTATTAAAGAAAAAAGAGCAGGAAATAATGGAAGTCTAGTTGACGCTGAAAAACGCCCATTTGCGGCGTCAGGACGTCTGATTTGAGCCTCAACGTACTACTAAGTACGCCTCGGCTCAAATCAGACGTCCTTCCTTGCAACTGGGCATTTTTGAGCGTCAACTCTGGGTTAAATAAGTGGGTAAAAAGGAGGCTTTATGGTTAAAAAATTCGGTATCCTGCTGGGACGTACAATTACTGTGTACCTGATTGTTGCCATGTTCGTTATTGCATCAATTCCGGCTCAATCGGCTGCCATGTTTATCTCATCAGACAGTATTGGTGTTTCATCTGTTGATGCTGTTGTTGATTCTGTTTCTGACATAGCTAAGGTAAATACATTTCTCGAATCGAAGATTGTCAGACAGAGGCTGTCTGATTTCGGACTGACTGCAGAAGAGATATCTTCAAGACTGAATCGTCTATCCGCTGACCAGTTACACCGGATAGCCACACATATTGATCAGGTAGATGCCGGTGGAGACAGCGCTCTCTCGGTTATCATCACTTTACTGGTGATAGCCATCCTGGTTATAGTGGTATTAAAATTGATGGGGCGTCAAGTCATAATTAAATAAATTTATTAATGGTCAAAATTAAAAAACCAGAAAAGACCCCACGGTTTAGTGCCGCTGGGGTCTTTCTTTTTTGTGTGGTGATACTGACCGGTTTTACGTGTTGTATGACAAGTGTCCCTGCAACACTTACTTATTCACACCCTTTTTATGTACGGGATGTTCCTTTCTATCCCGGGGAGGATTATCAATGCGGTCCATCTGTTCTTGCCAGTGTATTAAATAATCTTGGTTACGATATTGTACCTGAAGACATTTCAAGAGAGATTTATCTGCGGAAGGTCAAAGGTACCCTTAATATAGATATGGTTAGTTTCGCAAGGAGATTTGAGGACATAACTGTTACAGAATTTTATGGCGACCTCATGCTGCTCAGAGAGAATCTGTCTATGGGGTATCCATTGATAGTCTTTGTTGACCTTGGCATATGGAGTATAAGAAAAGGGCATTATATGCTGGTTGTAGGCTACGATGACAGTATTGGAGGGGTTATAGTCTATTCAGGTGCAGAGAAGGATAAGGTTATTGGATATAAAGAGTTCATGAGGATGTGGGAGAGGGGGGGCTATTGGGCATTACGAATAGCAAAAGAGTGAAAAATATTGTTATTTTTGCAATTATTTTAATAGCGTGTACTTCTTCCTGCGGATCCATACCTAAATTAATAGTGCTCCATGACCCTTTGACTGCTGATGAGCACATCACTCTCGGCCTCAGTTATGAACAAAAGGGTGAGTATGATTTCGCTGTTCAGGAATACAAAAAGGCAATAAAAATGACAGATGCCGACTTCAGACCTTTCTTTTACGCAGGTAACGTATATTACAAAATAAAAGATTATAAACTTTCAGAAAAATACTATAATAAGGCGTTGAAGATCGCTCCGGATAGTGGTGATATTCATAACAATCTTGCATGGGTTTATATTGACACAGGGAAATATGAGGATGCGGGTAAGGAAGCAGATAAGGCGCTGAGACTAAAGAAGAGTCCATACTATCTGGACACACTTGCGCATATTTATTATCATATGGGGAAATATAAAGAGGCAATGGATGCCTTGACTGAGGCGATAGCCATGACGCCGGAGGATGATAAGGAACTGAGGGAGAATGAGAATAAAATGAAAGGTATGTTAGATGAAATTATCAATAGCCGGGATAAATCTTTCAAATCTGATCCATAACCTGAACCAGGTCCGCTCCAAAATATCGCCGGGCTGTAAGATCCTTGCCGTTGTAAAGGCCAATGCCTATGGTCATGGGAGCATAGAGGTATCACGGGAGCTGGAAAATGCAGGTGTGGATATGCTGGGCGTTGCAACTGTTGATGAAGGTATCTGTCTCAGGGAAGCAGGGATCAGTAAGGACGTTGTTGTCCTTGGGCTAATAAGCGAGGAATGCGTTCCGGATATTATTAAATGGCGCTTGACACCTGTTGTCTATGCACTGCCACTTGTAAAGGTATTGTCGGAAGCTGCTTTCCTTGCCGGGATAACATTACCTGTTCATATAAAGGTGGATACTGGCATGAGAAGGATCGGGGTAGATTCTGATAAGGCCGCAGAGTTTGCTTCATCTATCGCAAATCTTAAGGGAATAGGTATCGAGGGAATTATGACCCATTTTTCAGAGGCAGACCTTGAAGACAGGGAATTTGTTCGTGAACAGCTTGACAGGTTTTTAAATGCGTGCGAACTTATTGAGCGTAAAGGGATTAAGATACCTTTAAGACATACGGCGAACAGTGCGGCAATTATTGATATGAATGAGTGTCATCTTGATATGGTGAGGCCGGGGATCATGTTGTATGGGTATCCCCCCTCTCAGTTTCTACAGGATAAGGTTGATCTGAGACCTGTAATGAGCTTAAAGAGCAGGATAATATATCTGAAGAAGGTGCCTCCGAAAACAGGCGTAAGTTATGGAAGGACATTTACTACACAACGCGAAACCCTTGTGGCTACGCTCCCTATTGGCTATGCTGACGGATACAGCCGTTCTCTCTCAAATATGGGACAGGTTATTATAAAGGGAATGCGCGCACCTGTAATCGGCAGGGTATGTATGGACATGACTATGGTAGATGTTACTGATATACCTGGCGCAGGGATAGGAGATGAAGTCATATTAATAGGCGGGACAGCCGGCAAATATGTAACTGCTGATGATATTGCACGCTGGACCGGGACAATATCATATGAGGTCTTGTGCAGGATCGGGGATAGGGTTGAGAGGGTGTATGTTTATTAAATTCCTTGAATACACAGGCAAAAGCACACTAAAGATCACTGAGGAAATCGGCCGTGGTTTTATAATGTTCTGGCAGACAGTCTCGTGGTGTTTGAGACGCCCCTATAATTTCCGGATGATCTTTCAGCAGATGGAGGCGATAGGGTTTAATTCACTGCCGGTTGTCCTGATCATGGCGCTCTTCACCGGGATGGTACTTGCTATCCAGACCTATACCGGCTTTAAGAGATTCAATGCAGAAAATTTTGTCGGTACTGTTGTAGCGCTTTCTGTGGCGAGGGAGCTTGGTCCTGTTCTTACAGGGCTTATCGTATCAGGACGGGCAGGCGCGGCAATGGCTGCTGAACTTGGCACAATGCGTGTGACTGAACAGATAGACGCACTTGTGACACTGGCGACGAATCCTATTAAATATCTTGTAGTGCCGAGGTTCATTGCGGGCCTTATCGTTATGCCTCTGCTTGTAATTATTGCAGATATTATTGCAGTTGTCGGCGGATATCTGATTGCCGTATATGTTCTGGGCGCCAACTCTGTTATATATATACGAATGACTACGGAATATGTAGAATTAAATGACATTTACGGCGGATTGATTAAATCGTGTGTTTTTGGTGTAATTATCTCCACAGTCAGTTGTTACAAGGGATTTTATACTCAGGGTGGCGCAGAGGGCGTAGGAAGGGCAACTACGGGCGCTGTAGTATTATCCATGATGTTTGTCCTGGTTGCGAATTATTTTATGGCAGCATTGTTGTTCAGGTAAATGATAGATATAATAAACCTTCACAAGTCCTTCAACTCAAAACAGGTTCTGCGTGGGGTTAATCTGCATATAGAACGTGGTGAGACTATGGTCGTGATTGGAGGAAGCGGTTCAGGCAAGAGCGTCCTTATAAAGCATATAATTGGTCTCCTGACGCCTGATGAAGGTAGTGTGAAAGTGGACGGAGTTGACATTTTTAGTTTATCCGAAGGAGAATTGAACGATACGAGAAAAAAATTTGGTATGCTGTTTCAGGGAGCTGCCCTATTTGATTCTCTTATGGTGTGGGAGAATGTCGGTTTTGCGCTTATGCAGCACACTGACTTTTCAAAGGAAAAGATCCGTGAGATTGCAGGAAAGAAACTTGAGATGGTCGGCCTCAGGGGGATAGAAGAGCTGATGCCGGCAGAGCTTTCAGG
>MHEI01000078.1:11207-11489 GCA_001805165.1 Nitrospirae bacterium RBG_16_43_11
GCCGCAGATACTTCTTTATGATGAACCGACTACAGGGCTTGACCCTATAATGGCAGATGCGATAAATGATCTCATTGTTGAAATGAAGGAAAAGATTAATGTAACAGGGGTTGCGATTACTCATGACATGACCAGCGCATACAAGATTGGCGACAGGATTGCTATGTTATATGAAGGAAGGATACACGAAGTTGGAACTCCTGATGAGATTAAGAGGTCAGATGATCCGTTTGTAAGGCAATTTATTACGGGCAGCTCTGTTGGACCGATAAATGCAGTGTA
>MHEI01000078.1:11544-12151 GCA_001805165.1 Nitrospirae bacterium RBG_16_43_11
GAAGTAAAAGTTGGTATTTTCATCCTGGTTGCCATTGTACTGCTCGGTTACATGACTGTAAAAATAGGTGATATTACCTTTGGCCGGGACGAAGGGTATATAGTCTATGGTGTTTTTGATTCTGTTGCAGGTTTGGATGTTAAAGCCCCTGTAAAGATGTCAGGTGTAGGGATAGGGGCTGTAGAGTCTATCTCTCTTGATGACAATAAGGCAAAAGTCGGCATGAGGATTAAACCTGATATTAAGATTAAACAGGGGGTTGTTGCTGCAATCAAGACCGAGAGTCTGCTTGGTGAAAAATATGTTGAACTGCTTCAGGGCGACAAAATTGTTCTCCTGAGGGATGGTGATGTTATAGAAAAATCAATAAGTGTGGCAGATATTGACAGCCTGATAACAAAATTAGACAGCGTTGCCGGCGACATAAAATCAATAAGCGGATTCTTCAGCGAGACGTTAGGGGCCCCTGAGACAAAGAGGTCAATAAATGAAATTATTATTAACATGAGAAACCTTACTGCAAGTCTCTCCAATATTGCAGAGCGCGACAGTGGAGCAATTGAAAAGGTTATAAGCGATCTGAATGAGCTTATTGCTGTCATTAAGA
>MHEI01000078.1:12329-14209 GCA_001805165.1 Nitrospirae bacterium RBG_16_43_11
GACAAGGTGGAAAGAGGAGAAGGTACTGTAGGAAAACTTATGAATGAGGATGGATTGTATAATAAGCTTGATTCAGCATTGGCAGGTGTTGAGAAATATATATCTGCCACTGACAGGTTCAGGCTTAATCTTGGATTCAGGGGCGAGTATCTTTTCGATGAAAATGATACCAAGGGATACTTTTCTCTCAAGTTACAGCCGAAGGAAGACAAATACTATTTGTTTGAGATAGTAGATGATCCTAATGGGAGGGTGAAAGTAACTGATACGGAGGTGACGACAACTCCGGGCAGTACAGTAAAAACTCATGAGGTCAGGAAGGAAGATGAATTGAAATTCAGCGCTCAGTTTGCAAGGAGGTTTGGTAATGTAACCTTCCGCGGTGGACTGATCGAGGACTCCTTTGGAGTCGGAGCGGATTACCATGTCATTAATGATAAGGCAAAGGCGTCATTGGATGCATGGAAATTTGATGGAGAGGTAGATGCAGAGAATCCGCATATAAAAGTAACGGCAAGTTACACCGTGTTCAAGACGCTGTTTATAAATGCCGGCGTGGATGATGCCGCAAATAAGAAGACGTCAAGCACATTTGCAGGCGCAGGGCTGACATTTGATGATGAAGACCTGAAATACATTATGACGCGGCTGCCGATATCACTGCCGTAGATTATTCCCAAAAAAAACTACTCTTCCTCCATCAGCCTCGCTATCACCGAGTAATCCTCAAGCGTTGTTGTATCCCCGACCTTATCCTTCCCGTAGGCAATATCCCTCAACAGCCGCCTCATTATCTTGCCGCTTCTGGTCTTGGGCAGGGTGTCGGTAAAGCGAATATCATCAGGCTTTGCTATCGGGCCTATCTCTTTTGATACGTGTTCACGCAATTCCTTTTTGAGATCCTCTGATGGTGAATAGCCCATATCAAGTGTTACAAAGGCCGATATAGCCTGCCCCTTCAGTTCATCGGGTCTTCCGACTACTGCGGCCTCAGCAACTTTGGGATGGCTTACCAGAGCGCTCTCAATTTCCATAGTGCTCAGGCGATGTCCCGATACATTAATGACATCATCAATCCTTCCCATCACCCAGAAATATCCATCCTCATCCCGTCTTGCACCGTCTCCTGTAAAATAGACACCATCAATCTCCTCCCAGTACTGTTTCTTATATCTCTCCGGATCACCGTAAATAGTCCTCAACATTGAAGGCCATGGTTTCTTTATCACGAGATAGCCGCCCTGATTTGCCGGCACTGACTTTCCATCTCTTGAGACAACATCAGCGGCAATTCCAGGAAGTGGTTTTGTGGCAGAGCCCGGTTTCGTAGGTGTGGCGCCGGGAAGTGGAGAAATGAGTATAGCGCCTGTCTCTGTCTGCCACCATGTATCAACGATAGGGCACTTCTCCTTCCCTATGAACTTGTGATACCAGATCCATGCCTCGGGATTTATCGGTTCACCGACGGTACCCAGCAGCCGCAGACTGCTCAGGTCGTGCTGTTGAGGCCATTTATCGCCATACTTTATCAGTGTCCTTATTGCCGTAGGAGCAGTATAGAAAATGTTTACCCTGTATTTGTCCACGATCTCCCAGAATCTGTCAGGCTGTGGATACAGAGGCGCACCTTCATACATCAGGCTTGTCGCACCATTTGATAAAGGGCCGTAGATAATATAGCTGTGACCTGTCACCCAGCCTATATCTGCCGTACACCAGTAAGTATCCTCATCCTTAAGATCAAATACCCACTTTGTAGTGATATGGACGCCCAGCAGATATCCGCCTGTTGTATGGACAACGCCTTTTGGTTTGCCGGTAGTTCCGCTCGTGTAAAGAATAAAGAGAGGGTGTTCTGAGTCTAATGGTACGGCCTCACA
>MHEI01000078.1:14215-16646 GCA_001805165.1 Nitrospirae bacterium RBG_16_43_11
TGAGGCATCCTTCATCAAATCGTGCCACCATAGATCACGTCCGGAAGTCATCTGTATGTCCTGTCCGGTGCGCCTGCACACTATGACCTTCTCAACCGTAGGTGTATTTCTCACAGACTCATCAACTTTTTCTTTAAGCGCAACAATTTCTCCCCGCCTGTATCCTCCATCAGCCGTAATTATCAGCTTTGCCTGTGCGTCATTTATACGGTCTTTCAGCGCCTCACTGCTGAATCCGCCAAAGACAACGCTGTGTATTGCACCGATCCTTGCACATGCGAGCATGGCAATAGGAAGCTCCGGGATCATAGGCATGTATATGGCAACTCTGTCGCCCGCACTAACACCGAGCGATTTTAATACATTCGCAAATTTCGATACCTCACGATGAAGCTGCTGATATGTGAGGATCCTCGAATCACCGGGTTCACCTTCCCATATAATAGCCGCCTTATTCTTACGCCATGTAGTGAGATGCCTGTCAAGGCAGTTGTATGACAGATTTAACTCACCACCGACAAACCACTTTGCATCCGGAGGATTCCACTCGAGCACCTTATCCCATTTTTTGAACCAATGTAATTCACCGGCAATCTTCTCCCAAAATCCATCCGGGTTATCCTCAGCCTCTTTTCTGAGGCGTTCATAATCATCCATACTTTTTATGTATGACTTGTCGCTGAAAGATTGTTCAGGATGAAATACCCTTTTTTCCCTGAGAATGGACTCAATATCTGCTCCTGACATGTGCACCTCCTGTGGAAATCTGAAATGATGACTGATTTTATTATACAGACGTGGAGGCTGTCAATTGAAACATGAGATGGGATAGTAACCCCCCGGTGGGTTTAGTTCTTGACAATTTGTCATTTTTTTCTTATTATCGTAGAGTTTTATATTTAAATCCTATTATGGAGTATTATGTTTGATAGTCTGACATCCAAATTAGACGCTATACTGAAAAAGTTTAAGGGGAAGGGTGTATTAAATGAGCAGGATATTCAGGAAGGGCTCAGAGAGGTACGTTTGGCCCTCCTTGAGGCGGACGTCAACTTCAAGGTTGTAAAGGCATTCATAGACCGTATCAAAGAGAGGGCGATGGGGCAGGAGGTAATGAAGAGCCTGTCACCCGGCCAGCAGATTGTAAAGATAGTCTATGAGGAGTTATGCTCCATTATGGGTGAGCATAGCAAGGGCATCCAGCTTTCTCCGAACCCGCCGACTGTAATTATGTTGTCAGGGCTGCAGGGCTCAGGAAAGACTACTACTGCCGGTAAACTTGCAAGGATGTTCAAGCAGAGCGGTAGAAAGGCCCTGCTCGTCGCTGCTGACATAAGGAGACCGGCGGCAGTCAGGCAATTATGTGTTTTGGGAGAGAACCTGAAGGTGCAGGTATACACACCTGATGGTGGTAAGGATGCAGTGACTGTATGCCGTGACGGTGTTGAATATGCAAGGATGTATGGTCATGATGTTGTGATACTCGATACAGCAGGCCGTCTCCATATTGATGATGAACTGATGGAGGAGTTGGTAAGGATAAAGGATATTGTCAAACCTGCTGAGCATCTCCTGGTTGTAGATGCGATGACTGGCCAGGATGCGGTGAATATAGCTACCCATTTTGACAAATTACTCGATATAACAGGCATCATTTTAACCAAGATGGATGGTGATGCGAGGGGCGGGGCTGTGCTGTCAATTCGTCATGTTACAGGCAAGCCTATCATGCTTGTAGGTATGGGGGAGAAGCTGGATCAGCTCGAACCATTTTACCCTGAACGGATAGCCTCAAGGATATTGGGGATGGGTGATGTCCTTTCTCTTATTGAAAAGGCGCAAAGCGCATACTCTCTTGAAGAGGTTTCAAAGTTAAAAACCAAATTGAAGGGTGATGGTTTTACCCTTGAAGATTTCAGGGCTCAGATGAAGCAATTACAAAAACTCGGTTCTCTGACTGACCTCATACAGATGATCCCAGGAGGCAAAAAAATCCTTCAGGCTGCAGGAGGCGAGATACCGGAAGACAGCCTGAAGCGGGTGGAAGCCATTATTAACTCGATGACAGTGCGTGAGAGGGTAAATCATACTGTTATAAATGGAAGCAGGAGAAAAAGGATTGCCAAAGGGAGCGGGACAAATGTAGAAGAGGTAAACAGGCTCCTGAAACATTTTTTAGAGGCAAAAAAGATGATGAAAGGGTTTTCGGGGGCAAAGGGAAAGCTATCCATGTTGAACAAGGCGAGAAGGTTATTTTCATGAGTTTTGATTTAAACAAGGCTAATCTTGGTAATATGTTTGATGCCGGCTCTGACTGCATCTTCATTCTGGATAAGGAGTGGAAGATAGTTGCCATGAATAATACGGCTGTAACAATTTCCGGATGGCATAAGTCAGATGTTGTTTCTATGAGACTCTGTACTGAATTGTT
>MHEI01000078.1:16673-18946 GCA_001805165.1 Nitrospirae bacterium RBG_16_43_11
ACTATGTGAAGCCGGGTGTCCCAAGCTGAACGTAATAAAGTCTCATAAGCACTCTGAGGCGCTGGATGTTAAGATTACAACAAAGTCAGGGCAGCCGTATATTCTACCGGGTCAGGCAGTTCCTGTAGATTGCGAAGGGGATTCGTATGTTGCCATTCTAATCAAAAATGAGATAGAAAAACAATTATTGGAAGAGAAACTTCTGTCTTTTGAACGGCTTGATCCTCTTACACAGTTGTATCACAGACAGTATTTTGAAGACCTCTACAATATAGAGTCCAAGAGGCTGCAGAGGCATGGCGGGACTGTAGCGCTCCTGATGCTTGATGTTGAAGGTCTTAGAGAGTTCAATAGCAGTTATGGACACAGGGCCGGTGATGATGTTCTAAGGGGAGTTGGAAAGATTATAAAGAAAACTATAAGAGAGGTTGATATTGCAAGCCGTTATGGTGAGGATGAGTATATAATCCTGCTGTATGGAGTTGACGAAATCAAGGCACAGAGTTTTGTGCTCAGGCTCAGGGAAAATATGGTAAAATGGCATCATTCTGATAAAATCGCCGCACCGGTTAAACTAAATATGTGTATAATGGTTGCAGACAGGGACTTCGAATCTTTACTTGGAAAGATAAAAAACATTATAGATGAACACAAGGGAGTTCCCTTATAATTTAGAATTTAATAAAAGGAGGTGATTCTAGTGGCTACAACAATTCGTCTGACAAGGATGGGAAGGAGAAATAGTCCTTTCTACAGGGTAGTAGTTGCAAATTCCCGTATGCCGAGAGATGGGAGGTTCCTTGAGGTACTGGGGACGTATGACCCGCTTAAGGCTGAGACTATAGTCAGTATAAATGAAGACAGGGCGTTATACTGGCTTAGTAAAGGGGCACAGGTGTCAGACACAGTAAAGCAAATCTTCAAAAAGAGTGGAATTTTGAAGAAATTAGATGAAGTCAGAAATAATCCAACACCGTAAAAGCTTGTTTTCTGGTATAAAGTCTATATTAACAAGAAACGGAGGTGGTTGTGATGAAAGAGCTGGTTGAGCTTATTGCGAAGGCGCTCGTTGACAAGCCATCTGAGGTAGTTGTTGCAGAGGTAGAAGGAGAAAAGACCACGGTGCTTGAACTTAGAGTAGCTCGTGAGGATCTCGGCAAGGTCATAGGAAAACAGGGCAGGACTGCAGGTGCAATGCGTATTATTCTCAGCGCAGCCGGTACCAAGCTGGGGAAAAGGTGCGTACTGGAGATACTGGAATAGACAGTAAACCTGACAGGAACTATGTAGCCATCGGTTATATTGTCAGGACTCACGGTATAAAGGGTGATGTAAAAGTAAGCCAGCTCTCAGATAACCCGGACAGGTTCGCTGACCTGAAAGAGATTTTTATCATTACAAAAGATGGTGCCAGACAAGAATCCTGTATAAAAAAGGTTATGTGGGTAAAGGGAGGATTAATCATATCATTAGCATCCTATACCACTGTATCTGATGCAGAAAGCCTGGTTGGAAGCTACATTGCTGTACCTGAAGATGAAGTACCCAGCCTCGGAAAGGATACCTATTATCATTATGAGATAATCGGTATGGACGTGTTCACAACAGATGGACGGTGTCTCGGAAAGATAGAAGACATCATTTCTACAGGCAGCAATGATGTTTACGTGGTCAAGGATGATAATCATGAGTACTTAATCCCCGCCATCCGCGATGTTGTAAAGGATGTGGATATAAAGTGTAACCGTATGGTAATATTGCCTATGGAAGGACTGTTATAATTGATGGTTTCATAAAAAGTCTGAAAAAGGAGATTTTTTACGAGACCATCATAATTTAGAATTTAGTATATTTAGAGATGCGATGCGACATTCTGACACTCTTCCCCGGTATGATTTCTGCGGTACTTGATGAAAGCATCATGAAACGGGCCAGGGAAAAAGGGTTGTTGGATGTCAGGGTCATTAACATCAGGGATTTTACGTTTGATAAGCACCATACTGCTGACGATTACCCATATGGCGGCGGCGCCGGTATGGTGCTGAAGGCTGACCCTATACTTAAAGCAGTAGATTTTATAAGAGAGGAGGAGAAAGATCTGCGTATACTCCTCATGTCACCACAGGGAAGGCGGCATACCCAGTCTGTGGCATCAGAGTTAAGCATGGAAAAGAGAAGAATAGTTTTTATATGCGGTCATTATGAAGGAATAGATGAGCGTGTCAGGACATATCTATCACCTGAAGAGGTTTCCATAGGTGATTATGTATTGA
>MHEI01000078.1:19015-31260 GCA_001805165.1 Nitrospirae bacterium RBG_16_43_11
ATCTGTAGAGGAGGAATCATTTAACCAACTGCTTGATTATCCTCATTATACGAGGCCTGCTGAGCTCAGAGGAATGAATGTTCCACCTGTCCTGCTATCCGGAAACCATGAAGTTGTCAGGCTCTGGAGGAGGAAACAGGCGTTGATTAATACATTAAATAAGCGCCGCGATATGCTTGATAGTGCGGATTTATCAGAAGAAGACATTAAGTTAATGAAAGTGATTAAGGAGGAAACAACTATATGAATCCAATAGAACGCATTGAAAGACAACAGATGCAAAAAACCATTACACCATTTAATATTGGGGACTTGATACAGGTTTCTGTCAAGGTAATAGAAGGTGACAGGGAGCGTATACAGTTATTTGAGGGCAATGTCATAGCACGACGGGGAAGAAATAATCGTGCAACAATTACTGTAAGAAAGATATCATACGGAGTTGGCGTAGAACGTGTATTCCCTTTATATTCCCCATTTGTGGAAAAAATAAAGGTCGTCAAGAGCAGCAGTGTGCGCAGGGCAAAGCTATACTACATAAGGAAGAAAAAGGGCCGTGCCATGCGTATTGCTGAAAAAGATACGGTCACAAGGGGGCCTGTTACAGGAGGGCAATCGAATACACCGGCTGAGGGATAGTAAGTGTGACTTCAGGACCAGACCTTTCATTTGAATATGACGGATACCGGCAAGGGTTTACTCATATAGCAGGAATTGATGAGGCAGGAAGAGGCAGCCTTGCCGGCCCTGTTGTAGCGGCAGCAGTGATTTTTCCAACAGGACATTTTATTAAGGGAGTAGATGACTCAAAAAAGCTGTCACCTGCCAGGAGAGAAGTCCTGTTTGAAGCAATTAGGGGAAATGCACTGAGCATAGGGATCGGCATAGTTGATCATGCAGAGATAGATAGAATAAATATTTACAGGGCAACAATTAATGCCATGGAAATGGCATTGCTGAATCTTGCAATTAAACCTGATTATTTGTTAATTGACGCAGTTCCTGTCACAAATATTCCAATACCTCAATTGCCTATTATAAAAGGTGATACATTAAGCTTTTCAATTGCATCTGCATCCATTATTGCAAAAGTAACAAGAGACAGGTTGATGGTAGAGTATCATTCGTCATACCCGCAGTATAATTTCTTATCCCATAAGGGCTATGGAACCAGGGAGCACATTGAACGGTTAAGACAGTTTGGACCGTGCATCATTCACAGGAACAGCTTTCTAAAAAAGATATTTATGAGGGACGTTCCCCCAGAGAAGAGTTAAGATGTCTTTATTAAATAAAAGGGCCAAAGGAAGGGATGGAGAGACCAGGGCTGAAGAATACCTCGTAACAAATGGGTACAATATCTTAGAGAAAAACTATAGAAATCGCTTTGGTGAGATTGATATTATTGCAAGGGATGGAAAGACAATAGTCTTTATCGAGGTAAAAACAAGGAACACAAATTCACACGGCTTACCTGTAGATGCCGTGGATGCAAAGAAACAGGGCCGTATCGGCAGGGTAGCACTGTCATACATTACTGCAAAAAAGATCAGTAATATTCCCTGCCGTTTTGATGTCCTTTCAATTAATGATAACAGGATTGAGTTGTATACGAATGCGTTTGAACTGCCGGAAGGTCAGATATGGTAACAGGCATAAACAGTGATATTGATTACAACAACAAGATGTTTCATGTGCAGACCGAAGACGGCGGACTGAATAATCCTATAATCCTGACGCGTATTTTTTGCAGCGGTGTCCTGATTACAACAAGAAAAACAAGCTATGTATATTTAGTTGAGATTGAGGACTGGAAAAGTATAGTGGAGCGGCTTATGAAGGAACAGCATGATGAGATGATTCAGGAGATATATCGCGGAAATGTGATGGCTCAAAATTGATACAGTTTAATAATGTCACAAAATTATATAACGGGATTCCTGTTATAAAAGACTTCACTGCCTCAATAGAAAAAGGTGAGTTTGTATTTATCTGCGGACCTACCGGATCAGGTAAGAGTACATTATTGAAATTTCTCATGTGTATTGAACACCCTGATATGGGGGAAGTAATGTTTCAGGGGGAAGACCTTTCTGCTGTCAGCAAATCGCGCATTCCTTTTATCAGAAGGAGTGTGGGATTCATTTTTCAGGATGGAAGACTGCTGTTTAATAAGAGTGTTTTTGACAATATAGCACTTGTACTAAAGGTCGCAGGTCTTCCGGCTAAAGAGATAAAATACAGGGTCAGCGAAACACTAAGATTAGTTGGTATCGCTGATAAGATATATTCTCTGCCATCAACACTTTCAGGAGGTGAATTACAGAAGGTGGCTGTAGCAAGGGCTGTAGTAAATGACCCTATATTATTGCTGGCTGATGAGCCTACAGGAAACCTTGATATGGATAACGCACTTGAGATTTACAATATATTCAACAAAATTAACCGTACAGGCACAACCATTGTTGTTACCACCCATAACAATGATTTAGTAAAGAGTATGGGAAAGAGGGTAATAACAACACCTTATGCTTATTAATAGTATCAGAGAAGCCATTAGCCAGATCAGGTCCAACAAATATGCCGCTTTTTCTGCAATCGGTATAATATCAATCATACTTCTTGTCTTTGGTCTTTTCCTGTTGTCTCTGCATAATTTAAGAATTTTTTCTGAAGTCCTCAAGAGTGAAATGGAGGTGGTGGCATTTTCTTCCGGTAATGCCGCTCCGGAATTGCTTCAGGATATCAAGACAGAGATTGAGTCCATGAAAGAAGTTGAGAATGTTATTTTTATTTCAAAAGATGATGCAATGGAAATGTTTTCAAGGGAAATGACAAGTTTTCAGGGAATCATAAAGGGGTTAACGGAAAATCCACTGCCTGATGCATACAGAATAAAGATTGTTCCTGAATCAAGAAATCCGGATGCCATACGTAATCTTGCTGAGAGACTAAAGGAAATAAACGGGATAGATGATGTTGAATACGGAAGAGAGTGGGTAGAGAGGCTGAATGCACTTATATCAGCGCTTAAAGTGTTAAGTGTAATTGTAGGTGGTATTATGTTTCTGATAGTATTGTTTATTGTTTCAAACACAATAAGACTGACATTCCTGATGAGGCGGGATGAGATTGAAATCATGAAGCTTGCCGGCGCAACTAATCTGTTCATCAAGATCCCGTACGTCATGGAGGGGGGAATCTTAGGCATGATTAGCGCCGGAGGTTCGGTTATCATGCTTTTGTTAACTTATAAGCTGATACTCTATAAGATACCTTCAACAGTCTATTTGTGGCTTGGGGGCATTGAATTCAGTTTTATACCATGGGAGGGTATAATTGCAATTATTCTTACAGGCATTATTGTTGGTTGTTTTGGAAGTTGGACATCAGTAGGGAGGCTTTTAGGGATAGCATTATTTCTAATTTTATGTTTAAATATCAGTAATATAACTGTTGCTGAAGGCAAGGATATCCAGACAATACAAAAGGAGATTGAGAATAGCCGGAAGCAGTTATATGATGTGGATAAACAGATAAAAGAGAAGAAGAAGGCAACCAGGAAGGCAGCAGAGGAAGAGAAGAAGGTAATTAAGAAGCTTGAGGTTAAAGAAAAAAACCTGGGCAGCAAGAAACAGGAATTTAAAAAAGTCAGTAAGGATATCACGCATAAAAAGAAAGAGATATACATGACTCAGTCAAATATTGAGTCATTATCTTCAGATTTAGCCGTAAAGAAAATGGAATTGACGGGATTTATTAAAGAGATTTACAAATCATATATGGGGAGGCACAAAGGTTCTGCCGAGATACTTCTATCATCAACGGATTATAATGACTATAAAATGAGATTAAAATATCAGGAAGGGTTTATAGGTGAGGCAGACCGCATGGTAAGTAACCTCAGTCAGGATATCAGAGGGTTAAATAGTCAGTTGCTGTATTTAAACAAGGGGCATAAAAGCCTTTTAGTGGAAAAAGGCAATATTGCAGAAGACAAGGTGGCTATTGAGCGTGATATCAGACAGAACCGTCAGCAGCTCGCCGGAATACAAAGGAAAAAAGCTGAGTACGATGAGGAAATCAAAAGACTCACCAGCGCCTCTGCAGCCATGAAAAAACTCATTGCGTCATATGAAAAGGACCGCAGCAGCAAGCTCTCTTCAGCAGGGTCAGGTTTTGGTAATGATAAAGGGGAGTTGACCTGGCCCCTTGATGGAGATGTTGTATCTGCATTTGGCAGGCAGAAACACCCTGAGTTTGATGCATACATCTTTAAAAAAGGGATCGAGATAGCGACAAAGGGTAGTAAAGATATAAAGGCTGCGTATAACGGGGTCGTGGCATACGCGGATTGGCTTCAGGGTTACGGACTAATGCTCATATTAGACCATGGGAATAGTTATTATTCGATCTATGGTCATGCGTCAAAGATAGTTGTCTCAAAGGGGGCAAAGATAAAAAGGGGTCAGGTTATAGCTGTAGCAGGCAAAGGTAACGTTACAGGAAGAGACGGAATATACTTTGAGCTCAGACACCATGGTGAGGCTGTTGACCCGCTTGCATGGCTTGGGAGAGGATGAGTGTATAATTATTTAATCGGAGGAGAAATAGTATGTTAAGCAAAAAACGGCAGATGAAAACCGGGATAGTTATATTATTGCTTGTTATCCTGGCAGGGGTATGGGTAACTTTCGGCAAGGGTATAGGTAACCCTGTGTTCGGAGGTGAGAGCTATGAAAACCTCAGGGTCTTTGCAGAGGCGCTTTCCCTTGTAGAAAAAAACTATGTGGATGATATAAAGACAAAGGACCTTGTATACGGTGCAATTAAAGGTATGTTGTCAGAACTTGATCCTCATACGAACTTCATGGCTCCTGAAAGTTATAAGGAAATGCAGGTAGATACAAAAGGGGAATTCGGGGGCCTTGGAATTCAGATAAGCATGAAAGACAAGAAACTTGTAGTAATTGCCCCGATAGAAGATACACCGGCATGGGACGCAGGCATTAAGGCAGGGGATTACATCTTTAAAATAGATGATAATCCTACCAAGGATCTTAGTCTTGAAGATGCAGTTCATAAGATGAGGGGGCTGAAAGGCACCAGGGTTATGCTTACGATTGTAAGAGAGGGTGAGAAAGAACCTCTTGAATTCACTATTATAAGAGACATTATCAAGATACAAAGTATCAAGCACAAAGTGATAGAAGGTGAGATAGGGTATGTACGCATTACTCAATTCCAGGAACGTACCGGTGAAGATCTGAAAAAGGCATTAGATAGTCTTGATGAACAGAATATTAAATCACTTATCATTGACTTGAGGAATAACCCGGGTGGTTTACTGAAGGTGGCCATCCAGGTATCAGAGCAATTTCTTAAGGAAGGCAAGCTTGTAGTATCTGTTAAGGGAAGGAACGAGGAAAAGGAAGAGTACTTGTCATCTGCGACAAAGGCGCGTGCAGAATATCCCATAGTCGTACTTGTAAACGAAGGCAGTGCCAGCGCATCAGAGATTGTAGCCGGAGCGCTTCAGGACTGGGGAAGGGCTGTTGTGCTTGGAACCCAGACATTTGGAAAAGGTTCTGTTCAGACTGTATTCAACCTGAGCGACGGATCGGGGATGAGACTGACAACTGCAAAATACTATACCCCTAAGGGAACGTCTATACAGAATACCGGTATTACTCCGGATATCATAGTAAAACTCATAGCAGGCAAAGAAGAAGTGAAGGGTAGATTTATCCGGGAAAGAGACCTGAAGAAACACCTGAAGAATGATACTGTCATTGAAGAAGAAGAGAAGGAAATCGCACCTGCTGAAAAGGAAGACGGAAAGGACGAGGAAGATAAAACCATAGAACCTCCGCCGGCAGTTGCAGGTGAGGGAGTTGATTCCCAACTTCAGAGGGCAGTGGATTTGTTAAAGAGTTGGAAGATATTCAAGGGAATTATATAAGGAGGCAATTCGTATGGGAAATGTAAGCGCTGTTACAAAGGACACCTGGGATGCGGAAGTGTTACAGGCTAAGGGGTTAGTTGTAGTTGATTTCTGGGCAGTCTGGTGCGGTCCCTGCAAGATGGTCTCTCCAATAGTTGACGAGCTGGCAAAGGAATATGATGGAAAGGCCAAGGTAGTAAAACTCAACACTGATGAAAACCCGGAGATAGCCAGCCGCTATCAGATTATGGGCATCCCGACACTTATGTTTTTCAAAGATGGGAAGGGTGTTGACAAACTCGTCGGGGCACTGTCCAGGGTACAATATAAAGAGAAGATAGAGGCTCTTTTGATTTGATATGCTCAGGGCATTAAGGATCAAAGACCTTGCCATTATTGATGAGCTTAATCTTGAGTTCATAGAGGGATTTGCTGTGTTTACAGGAGAAACCGGCGCAGGCAAATCAATAATTGTTGATGCGCTGGATCTGATAACAGGTGGAAGGGGTTCATCAGATATTGTACGGGATGGATGCGAAGAGACTGTCGTAGAGGGTATATTTGATAGAATTGATAAAATTGGCCTTCATAATAAGCTATCCAGGTACGGGATTGAAACTGACAGTGATGAACTGATTATCAGGAGGAGCATTAACAGAAACGGCAGAAACAGGTTATATATAAATGGAGTACTATCAACCATCTCTGCACTGAATGACATATCCAGCAGACTAATTGACATCCACGGACAGCATGAACATCAGACACTCTTGAGAAAAGAGTCACACTGCGAGTATCTGGATGCATTCGGCAAATTATCGGACATTAAAAACATGGTTGCCGGGAAGTATCAGATAATTAATGAGTTACAAATACGTTTGAATAAGATTGAAGAAAACGTCCGTGGGAAAAAAGAGAGAGAGGAACTGTTACAATTTCAGTTATCAGAAATAAAAGGCGCTTCCATCAGGGCTGGTGAAGACCGAGAGCTTGTTGAAGAGCGGAATATCCTCAGCAATTCGCAGAACCTGTCTGCCTTAAGTCATGAAGCTTATAGCATCCTTTACGAAAATGACGAGTCAGTAATTTCGTCCCTTGGTAAGGTAGAGGATTTATTGACTGAGATAGCAGGGATTGATGAAAAGATGGGTGAGTCTGCTGATATGACCAGAACCTCTTCGGTAAGTCTGAAAGAGGTCTCTGATATTATCAGGAGATTCAAGGATAACATCAGGTATGACCCTGAAAGATTGGAAAGTGTAACCGGGCGTATATATCTGCTCGACAGGTTAAAGAAAAAATATGGCATGACCATTGAAGACATACTGGCCTGTCAGGAAAGAGTAGAGAAGGATTTAGAGAGCATCGGATATTCGGATCAGGAAGTGCAGGCAATCAGGGAAGAGATGGAGAAAGTCCTGAATGATGCAGGGTCTCTTGCAACTGAACTGTCAGATTGCAGAAGAGGGGCTGCATTGAGACTCGAGAAAGAGATAATGGACGAACTATCGCACCTCTCGATGGACAATACTAAATTTGTCATAAATATCGAAGGCGTGCCATTATCGCAAAACGGCATTGATTCCGTGGAATTTATGATTGCGAATATGAATGAGGAGCCGAGGCAATTGGCCAGAGTAGCATCAGGAGGGGAGCTTTCAAGGATTGTACTTGCTATCAAGAGCAGGCTGTCTTCCATGGATAGCGGATCAACACTGATATTCGATGAGGTTGATGCCGGTATTGGCGGGGGTGTTGCTGAAGAAGTTGGAATGCGGCTTAAATACTTATCTCATGATAATCAGGTGTTTTGTGTAACTCACTTGCCTCAGATAGCAGCAATGGCTGATTCACATTTTTATGTAGAGAAGGTGGTTTCCGGTGACAGAGTAGTAACAAAGGTAAAGAAGCTGGACAGACAGGAGCGTGTAGAAGAGATCAGCAGGATGCTTGGCGGCAGGGACATGACTAAGACAGCCATGAAATATGCTGCTGAGATGATAGAAAGAACAGCGTTAAACAGTCATAAGTCATAAGAGAAGTTCAGGAGTCTGACACTCTGACGCAGGGAATATGCTCGCAACTTTGAAAAAAGAAATCAGACGAGGTGTGCTGGGGATAAGAGACAGCCTTTCGGTTCAGGACAGGATTAATTTCAGCAGGCAGATATGTAATAACCTGTTAAATCTCGAAGAATTCAGTAAGGCAAAAGTAGTCCATTTTTTTCTAAATACAAAGAGCGAGGTAATTACTGAGGATGCAGTAAGAAAATCATTGTTAATTGGTAAAGATGTAGTCGTGCCGGTGATAGATAAAGAACATAAACGCATCCTGCTGTCAAAATTAAATGATTATGACAACGAATTAATGGTAATGCCTCACGGGATACATGAACCACGCACTGAATTCTTCAGGCCGGTTCAATTAAACAATATTGACCTTATGGCAATTCCCGGTGTTGCATTCGACAAATCAGGACACAGGCTTGGTTATGGCGCTGGATATTATGACAAGTTGCTTGAAACTGAGCATACAAGACCGTTACTTGTAGCCCTCGCTTTTGAGTTGCAGATAGTAGATGAGATACCGGTAGGATCGCATGATGTCAGGGTAGACATGATCGTTACAGAAGAACGGATTATCAGAATAACGGGCAGCGCCGGCCTTCATAGCCGGCTTACATGGAATTCATAAAACCGGGATCAGGACAATGTCAGCAAAGATTTTAGACGGTAAGGCAGTAGCAAAACATATAAGGGAAAATATTGCAAAGGAAGTGGAAAAACTCAAACATGAGGGTATTCACCCGGGGCTTGCAGTTGTCCTTGTAGGCAATAATCCTGCTTCTATGATTTACGTCAGGCATAAGGGAGAGGCATGCCGCACAGCAGGTATCTATTCAGAAGAACACAGGCTGCCTGCAGATACTTCTGAAACTGACTTACTCGGCCTGATAGATAAACTCAACAAAGACCCCAGGGTTCATGGTATATTAGTCCAGCTTCCACTTCCTGAGCAGATTAATAAGGACCATATCCTGAAAACCATTTCCCCTGATAAGGATGTGGATGGATTTAATGAGATAAATATGGGGCGGCTTATGACAGGCCAGGATGGACTTGTCCCATGTACACCACTTGGCATTATGAAGCTCCTCGAACATTACCGGATACAGATTGAAGGAAAATATGCCGTGGTAGTGGGAAGAAGCAATATAGTAGGCAAGCCTGTTGCAATGATGCTGTTACATAGAAACGCAACTGTTACCATTTGTCATACACGGACAAAGAATATGTCAGAGATATGCAGGCAGGCGGATATCCTTATCGCGGCGGTTGGCAGGTCCAGGATGATCTCAGGTGACATGATCAAGGACGGAGCTGTAGTTATTGATGTCGGCATAAACAGACTGGATACAGGTAAATTAGCAGGCGACGTTGACTATGAAGGGGCAGCAGAGAAGGCAGCGTGGATAACTCCGGTTCCGGGAGGTGTAGGGCCAATGACCATAGCTATGCTCCTCTACAACACAGTAAAGGCTGCAAAACATATAGCCCGTAAATAATAATGAAAATAAGTCAACTCTTACAAAATAATAAGCCTATATTCTCCTTCGAGTTTTTCCCTCCAAAGACAGCAGAGGGAGAAAAGAACCTCTATGAGACCATTAAAAACCTGCGCCATTTGGAACCGGCCTGGGTATCAGTAACTTACGGCGCCGGCGGGAGTACAAGAGAGAAGACTATTGACCTTGTGATACGCATCAAACATGAACTTGGAATTGAGCCTATGGCGCATCTGACATGTGTGAACAGCCAAGAAGACGAGATTAAAGGTATCCTGACAAAGCTAAGCAAGAACGGCATAGAGAATATACTGGCATTAAGAGGTGACATGCCGTTGCAGGATAATTCTGCAAAACAAGTGCATCAGAGTTTTAATTACGCATGTGAACTCATACAGTTTATCCGTAAGAATTTTGATTTTTGCATTGGAGCAGCAGCCTTTCCGGAGGGTCACCTGGAGAGCAAGTCTATTGATGAGGATACACATTATTTAAAAGTAAAAGCCGGAGCCGGAGCAGACTTTTTTGTCACTCAACTATTTTTTGACAACAGGTTTTATTTTGATCTGGTTGAACGCGCGAATCGTGCGGGAGTTAACAAACCGATTATACCCGGTATCATGCCTATTACAAATGTAGAACAGATAGATCGTTTCACATCCTTATGCGGCGCCACTATTCCTCATGATCTTAAACAAAGTCTTGAGGAGATAAAAGAAAATCCGGAGGCAGTAGCGGAATCAGGTATCCGATATGCAACAGAACAATGCAGGGAACTTCTTGATAAGGGAGTTCCGGGAATACATTTCTACACCCTCAACCGTTCTCCTGCAACTATTGCGATACTGAGAGAACTAAAAGGGAGGCGATGAAACAAAAAATTACTGTTCCAGACATACTTAGCAGAAAACATGACGGCAGGAAGATTACTATGCTCACTGCCTATGATTACCTTTTTGCCAGGCTTATAGATAGCGCCGGCATTGACATAATCCTTGTCGGAGATTCACTCGGTACCGTAATCCAGGGTCACCACACGACCCTGCCGGTCACAATGGATGAAATGATTTACCATACAAGGTTAGTCAGCAAAGGCGTAGAGAATGCCCTTGTGGTGGGTGACATGCCTTTCATGTCATATCAGACCTCTGTCTCTGATGCAGTGTATAATGCAGGACGATTTCTTAAAGAAGCCGGGGCCGAAGCTGTTAAGGTTGAAGGCGGAACCACGGCTATTGATAAAATCAAGGCAATTATTGCTTCAGGAATACCTGTAATGGGACATGTAGGACTTTTGCCACAGTCAGTGCATCAGATGGGAGGTTATAAGGTTCAGGGTAAGGAAGACACATCCGCTGAAAGGATTATGAGTGATGCTATTATGCTTGATGATGCCGGAGTATTTGCAGTAGTAGTGGAAGGGATACCTGCAGGACTTGCAACGAAGATTACTGCTGCAATTTCAGTACCTACTATAGGTATTGGCGCTGGTATTGATTGTGACGGGCAGGTGCTCGTTATGCATGACCTGCTTGGTCTGACGCCTCAGCCTGTCCCGAAATTTGTCAGACAATTTGCCGCACTGAGAGGGCTCTGCATAGATGCAGTTAAACGATTCAAGGTGGACGTAGAGAACGGAAAGTTTCCTTCCGACGACGAGAGTTATCATTGAAATTGTCCACCACATTTGCTCGAATAAGCTCCCCTATGTTACACTTTCCTTGTGATATCGCCTGTCATCATAAATCGTCTGCGTGACGAACTGGGCAAAGATGCAGTCATAACTGACAAAGAACACCTGATCTGCTACTCCTACGATGCAACCCGCATCGAGAGGCTTCCTGATGCCCTGTTGATGCCAAAGACGCCTGAAGATGCAGCATCCATTCTTAAAATAGCAAACAGTGAAAAGATCCCTGTTATACCAAGAGGCGCCGGCAGCGGATTTGCAGGTGGTTCTGTTCCGGTTCAAGGCGGCATCATCCTGTCATTGCAGCGAATGGACAGGATAATAGAGGTGAATAAAGATGATTTCTACATGGTCGTTGAGCCTGGAGTTGTTACAAGAAACATTCAAAAAACTGCTGAGGCAGCAGGATTATTCTATCCCCCTGATCCATCGAGTGTGAATTTCTGTACTATAGGAGGCAACATTTCTACATGTGCAGGAGGGGCAAGAGGGGTGAAATACGGGACAACGAGGGACTATGTAATGGGCCTTGAAGTTGTGCTTCCAACCGGGGATATAATCTTCACTGGTACGCGGGCACCCCGCAGTGTTGCCGGTTATGACCTCACAAGGCTTATTGTCGGTTCAGAAGGGACATTGGGAGTTATTACCAAGGCTATCTTAAGGCTTATACCTCTTCCGGAAAAGACTGTGACAGTGGCAGCAATATTCACTTCGATCCATAATGCAATTGCAGCAATAGAACGTATAATAATATCCGGTATCAGGCCCTCTGTAATTGAATTTATGGACAAGGCATCTATAAGTGTCGTCCGGGAACTGCTTCCGGAATCAGTCAGGGAAAAGGGCGAGGCAATGGTGATCTCAGAAGTAGATGGCCCTGAAGCCGTGGTAGAGGACGGTTTGGAAAGGATTGAGAATATATGCAGAAAGTCAGGGGCTGTTATTATTTCAGCAGCCAGGACACAGCAGGAGAGGGAAAGGCTTTGGACAGCAAGGAGGTCTGTATCACCTGCGCTTTATAAGATTAACCCGACCAAGATTAA
>MHEI01000078.1:31286-33479 GCA_001805165.1 Nitrospirae bacterium RBG_16_43_11
AACTCCCTGAATTGATGAATGAGATGGGAAGGATTGCATCAACCAATATGATACAGATCGTGTCATTTGGACATGCAGGAGACGGTAATCTCCATATTAATGTAATGACAGATGATAAAAATGCAGAGGAGTTCAGCAGGGCTAAGAAGGCTGTCCATGAATTATTTCAAGTTACATTGCGTCTTGGAGGCAGCATCTCGGGCGAGCACGGCATCGGTATGACCAAGGCGCCATTCCTTCCTATGGAAACAGGAGCCAAGGTAATCAGCATAATGAAGGGTATAAAGAATACATTTGATCCGAATAACATACTGAATCCTGGCAAGATATGGCCGTGATCTGGAGCAGCTTTCATAAATAGTGGGAAATTATATTCACAAGTGTTATACTATCATTTTCAATAATAATTAACTCGTCTGATAATTATTTATGTACTCCGATTCTGTTCAATCAATGACAGGAAAGAAAGTGAGAGTTATCGCAAATGATGTGGTCTACAATGGCCTGTTAGTCGAGGTGACAGAAACAACAGTCGAGTTGCAGGGTGAGGGTCAGTGGATTACAATTCCTGTAGATAGTATAAGTTCTATCACTCCCGCTATCACTCCAGATGAATAGAAGTAAACATCTATATAAGATTTCAGTTTTTGCGCTCCTTTTACTATCATTATCACTTCTCAGTTGCAGCGGGCCTTTAAAGCAATCTTCCATATCTGCCCACGAGTTGTATAAGACATCCGATGTGATAGAATTCAATAATAATTCAATAGGTTTTTTTACGACTTCAGTACCGAGGTCTAACGGGTTTAGTGAATATAAGACGGCTGTCTCAGATATTATAGAAAGTGTATTCCGTGTTGAAAGAGCTGATTTGTCTGTGATTCAGAGCCGGGACATCATTAACCGCATAAACAGCTCTGAACTGACACACGAGTATGCTGATATGCTGCAGGGGTATGAGCTTACAGGCATTCTTGACAAAAAGGTACTGAAAAAGATCGGAGATATCCTTGGAGTAAGATATATAGCGCGGCCTAAACTGACAACATATGTAGAGCGTACCTCAACCAGGCTATCTGCATTTGGTCTGGCGCTGATATCAACAAGAGAGACATCAGTGAATATTTCCCTTGAATTATGGGACGTGGAGACAGGAAATATAGTATGGGAGGCATCAGGACAGGCTACCATTGCTGTAGAGGCTATGAGGGTAAAACCGGTCTCTTTTCAGGATGTAGCAGAGCATGCAAGCAGGAGTCTTGTTAAAAAGTTCCCGGCTCCGGCGGTTATAGCTTCTCCCTGAAGAACGCTACTGTATTTGCCAGACCCTCCCTCAGAGGTACCGAGGGATCCCAATCCAATGACTTTTGATCTTATCAAAACTCAGACAGCTCCGCATCTGTTCCCCCTTCTTTGCCGGCCCATACATCTCACGTACATTACTGCCTGTAATTTCAACAAGGAGCCTGAACAGATCATTAACAGATGTTTCAACGGATGTGCCGATATTAAAGGTATCATTGACACTATTATCCAAAGCGGATAGAACTGCATTAACTACATCATCGACATACACATAATCCCGTGTCTGCATACCATTGCCATTTATCAGGGGCTGATCATTTACCAACATCTTTTTTGTGAATATTGCGACTACACCGGCTTCACCAAACGGATCCTGTCTTGGCCCATATACATTGGCGAATCTGAGTGCAACATAACTTAATCCATGCGTAACCTGATAGTAGTATAGATAGTGTTCACCGGTTAATTTGCTGATACCGTAGGGGCTGACAGGTCTTGCCGGATGATCCTCTGTGGCAGGGTAGGGGCCTCCTTCACCGTATATAGCGCCCCCTGTTGATGCAAATATAACCTTTCTTGTTCCGTAACGAACGGCATTTTCAAGAAGGTTCAGCATGCCGATGATATTGGTCTGTGCATCAAATGCCGGGTCAGCCACTGACCTCCTGACATCCATCTGTGCAGCAAGATGACAGATCAGTTCAGGTTTTTCCTTCTTAAACACCTTTTCTATCCTTGGATTAACAATGTCCAGTTTATAGAATTCTGCCGCAGGATTCAGATTTTCGGTCTTACCTGTTGCAAGGTTGTCTATTATAGAAACTTCATGACCTTCCAATACAAGTCTGTCCACGATGTGAGACCCTATAAACCCGGCGCCGCCGGTAA
>MHEI01000079.1 GCA_001805165.1 Nitrospirae bacterium RBG_16_43_11
CATTCCTCGTATTCTTTATGAACCTTGGCTTTGCAATGGTTGAGTCGGGACTGTGCCGTGCCAAGAACGCTGTAAACATCCTGTCTAAGAATGTCATAGTCTTCTGTGTCACCACCTTCGTCTTCTGGATCGTTGGATTTGCAATTATGTTCGGTAATGGCAACTCATTATTCGGTACAGAAGGATGGGCACTTTTTGGCGCTGACAACAGCCCTGCAACAGGAGATGCCTATCAGGGTATATTTGCCTCTCTGGGCTGGACAGGGGTGCCACTCTATGCAAAATTCATATTTCAGTTAGTCTTCGCCGGAACAGCGGCAACAATAGTATCCGGTGCAGTAGCTGAAAGAATAAAGTATTTCTCTTTCTTTGTATTTTCAGCAGCTATGGCTATCGTCATCTACCCCGTAGCAGGTCACTGGATATGGGGAGGCGGCTGGCTGGCAACAATGGAGACACCGTTCCTCGACTTTGCAGGATCTACTGTTGTACACAGCATAGGCGGATGGGCAGCATTAATAGGTGCAATTATGCTCGGGCCAAGGCTCGGGAAATATACGAGAGATGGAAAAGTGAATGCCATCCCCGGACATGATATGGGTATGGCTACACTGGGAATGTTCGTACTATGGTTCGGTTGGTTCGGCTTCAACCCTGGCAGCACGATGGCCGCTGATCCGGACGCTATAGCGAGGATTGCTATCAATACATGTTTAGCCGGGGCAGTCGGAGGCGTGGCTTCAACATTTGTCTCATTTATCGCACTCGGTAAACCTGATTTGAGCATGGTATTAAACGGGATACTTGCAGGACTTGTTGCAATCACTGCTGCTTGCAACTGGACAACCCCGGGTGGATCAATAATTATAGGTTTAGTCGCCGGCGTTCTGGTCGTCTACGCAGTTCTATTCTTCGACAAGATAAAGGTGGATGACCCTGTGGGTGCCCTTTCTGTTCATCTCGTAAATGGCGTCTGGGGCACATTGGCTGTGGGACTCTTTGCCGCTGACATTGGCGGTGTTAAAGGACTATTGTATGGCGGAGGTACTGCTCAGTTGTTTTCACAGGTCAAAGGCATTGTTGCCGTCGCAGTATATGTTGTCGTAGTAAGTCTGATATGCTGGGGCATCATAAAAGCAGTGATGGGATTGCGCGTTAGTGCAGAAGAAGAGCATGAGGGACTTGACATGGGCGAACATGGAATACAAGCCTATCCTGATTTTGTCAGTTCACCGACGATGCGGAAGATGGGAGAAATGGCTGGGGGGAGGTGATGTAAAGAACCACCCCCACCCTGCCCCTCCCCCGTCAAGGGGGAGGGAACACACGGAGGCAACTTATGAAAAAGATTGAGGCTATAATAAGACCATTTAAGCTTGATGAGATTAAGAATGCACTGAACCAGGTTGGGATAAAGGGAATGACCGTCAGTGAGGTAAAGGGTTTCGGCCGCCAGAAAGGACACACGGAACTCTATCGCGGCGCTGAGTATGTTGTGGATTTTCTGCCTAAGACAAAGATAGAGGTCGTTGTTGGAGATGAGATAGCTGAGAAAGTCATTTCAGCTATCGTGGATTCATCTAAAACCGGCAAGCTTGGAGACGGGAAGATATTTGTGACAGACGTGGAGGAGACTATCAGGATACGGACAGGTGAGCGGGGGGAAGACGCTATTTAATATATAAAATCCCCCTTAATCCCCCTTTTTCAAAGGGGGAAATCAGGTTCCCCGTATTATGGAGAGTAAATCAAGTACCCCCCTTTAGAAAAGGGGGGTAAGGGGGGATTTGAAGCTGGATTTTCGAGTGAACATAGACATTACAAAAATGTAATACTGTCTCGCTATTTTACAATTTTGTAACAAATGCAACGGTCTGTTTTCCCATCTTTCCTATCTGATTAGTCTTAATAATCAGAAGGTTATGCACACCAGACCATTATGGTATGTAATTTGTAATATACCACCCTCATGTAAAACCTACAGGAGGGATTAAAAGATGGAAAGTCAGATCAATTCAGGAGATACAGCATTTATCCTTATCTCCGCAGCACTGGTGATGCTCATGACTATCCCGGGCCTCGCCCTGTTCTATAGCGGCCTGGTACGAAGAAAGAATGTGCTTGGGACGATAATGCAGAGTTTTATACTCGTTGGTCTCATCACTATTCAGTGGGTCCTTGTTGGCTACTCCCTCTCTTTCGGCCCGGACAGGATGGGCTTAATCGGCGGATTTGAATGGTTCGGCCTGAGCGGTGTCGGGCTTGATCCAAACCCTGACTATGCGGCAACAATTCCGCACCAGGCATTTATGATATATCAGGCTATGTTTGCCATAATAACGCCCTGCCTGATAGCAGGTGCATTTGCAGAGCGGATGAAGTTCTCAGCATTTATCATCTTCAGCCTGCTCTGGGCTACGATCGTCTATGACCCGCTCGCCCATTGGGTGTGGGGCGTTGGCGGATGGATGAGAACCATGGGCGCCCTCGATTTTGCAGGAGGTACAGTGGTGCATATCAGTTCAGGAATCTCAGCATTGGCCGCCGCCATTGTAATGGGAAAGAGGATCGGTTACATGAGAGACCCTATGCCGCCGCATAATATGACACTTGTCGTCATAGGCGCAGCCCTGCTCTGGTTCGGATGGTTCGGCTTTAATGCAGGTAGTGCACTCTCCTCAGGCGGACTTGCAACAAGCGCATTTGTTGTAACACATATAGCAGCAGCCGCTGCCTCTATCACATGGACATTTGTTGAATGGATGCGGCATGGGAAACCGACAATACTTGGGGCCGCAAGCGGCGCCGTTGCAGGACTTGTGGCAATTACGCCTGCTGCCGGATTTGTCGGACCAATCTCTGCAATTCTGATAGGAATCAGCGTAGGGATTGTCTGCTTTATTGCAGTGGTCATATTAAAAAATAAACTGGGTTATGACGACTCACTCGACGCATTTGGTGTCCATGGTGTCGGAGGTACGCTGGGCGCATTGGCAACCGGACTATTTGCCTCAAAGGCGATCAACCCTGCTGGAGCAGACGGGCTCTTCTTCGGCAATCCCGGCCAGCTCGGGATTCAGGTACTTGCCACAGTTGTAACAGCAGTATTTTCATTTGTTGCAACCCTTATTATCCTGAAGGTCATTGACCTCGTAATCGGCATCCGCGTTCAGGAAGAGGATGAAATCATGGGGCTTGATTTAAGCCAGCATAATGAGACAGGTTATACTTTTTAATCTCTTTACATTTTAATATCCATTTGTTAATCTTGAGCGGAACGGAGGCATTTTATGAAAAAGATTGAGGCCATAATAAAACCTTTTAAACTGGACGAGGTAAAGGACGCCCTTAGCCAGATAGGCATTAAGGGAAATACAGTTACGGAAGTTAAGGGCTTTGGCCGTCAGAAGGGACACACCGAACTATACAGGGGGGCGGAATATGTTGTGGATTTTCTGCCAAAGATAAAGCTTGAAGTGGTAGTCACAGACGATATGGTCGAAAAGGTAATTCAGACTATTGTAAATACAGCGCGTACAGGAAGGATAGGAGACGGCAAGATATTCGTGACAAACGTGGATGACGTGGTGAGGATAAGGACGGGAGAGCGCGGGGAAGACGCAATATAAGCAGCGCCTGGCCTTTGATATTTTATGGATGGTAAAATCCGTATCGGTTTAGCCCAGATAAATGCAAGTGTCGGGGATTTGGATGGCAATGCAAAAAAAATCCTCCGGTTTGTGGAAGATGCAGATAAACTGGGAGTGGACATCGTAGCATTCCCTGAGCTTGCAATTACGGGTTATCCACCGGAAGACCTCCTGCTTAAACCGGGATTTGTAGATGACAATCTTGATTCACTGAAACTAATAGCAAAAAAGACGTCTTCACTGGACATTGCAATTGTTACCGGTTTCATTGACAGAAGCGATGACATCTATAACTCGGCGGCACTTATAAGTAAAGGTAAGATCGCAGGGATTTATCACAAGAATTATCTGCCCAATTATGGCGTATTTGATGAAAAACGTTATTTTAAAAGTGGTAACGAGTGTCCACTATTCATAGTAGCGGGTGTCAGTCTCGGGATAAATGTGTGTGAGGACATCTGGTATCCTGACGGGCCGTGCATGAACCAGGCGCTTGCAGGGGCGCAGTTAATTATAAACATAAATGCATCGCCATATCACAGGGGTAAGGGACAGTTCAGGGAGCGGATGGTATCAACCCGTGCATCTGATAATACGGTCTTCATAGCTTATACAAATATGGTCGGCGGTCAGGATGAACTGGTTTTTGACGGCCACAGCATGATATTCAGCCCATCCGGTGAACTTATCGCATGTGGAAAACAGTTTGAGGAAGATCTTATTGTGAAGGATATTGATTTGAGGGCAGTTGAGCTGGCAAGACTGCATGATCCGAGGAGAAGGGCAAAGATATTCTCCCAGCAGGCTGTTTCGCAAATCTCAGCTATAAAAGTATCAGATACAAAGAGCAATAAGAGGAAGCCCAAACTATTACAGCAATCTGTTGAACCGCTTGACTCTGTCGAAGAGGTATACAATGCCCTGCTCCTCGGAACGAGGGACTATGTGAAAAAGAACAGGTTTAAAGAGGTTGTTATCGGGCTAAGCGGTGGGATAGATTCAGCCATTGTGGCAGCAATTGCCGTAGGTGCCATTGGCAGGGATAATGTAACAGGTGTATTTATGCCGTCCCAATATACGATGCCAGAGAGCGGAGAGGACGTAAATACCCTTGCAAAAAACCTCGAAATCAAACTGATCACGATACCTATTAACAGTATCTTTAAATCGTATCTGAGCACACTTTCTGAACCTTTTACAGGACGCAAAACTGATGTTACGGAGGAAAATCTCCAGGCAAGGATACGCGGAAATATAATAATGGCATTATCTAACAAGTTTGGCTGGCTCGTTCTCACTACCGGAAACAAGAGCGAAATGAGTGTTGGATATGCTACGCTCTATGGAGATATGGCCGGCGGTTTTGCCGTTATAAAGGATGTTCCAAAAACACTTGTTTACGAACTTGCACGGTACAGAAACAAAATAAAGGGAAAAGGAATTCCGCCCATACCAGAAAGAATATTTGTTAAGGAACCGACTGCAGAGCTGAGGCCGGGACAAAAGGACTCGGATACACTCCCGCCATATGATGTACTTGACCCTATCCTGCATTCTTATGTAGAAGAAGACAGGTCATTCAGGGAAATAGT
>MHEI01000080.1:0-2249 GCA_001805165.1 Nitrospirae bacterium RBG_16_43_11
AAATTTAAGGCGAGGCGTACTTTTGGTACGTTGAGTCTTAAATTTACCGTCCTGACGCCGCAGATGGGCATTTTTCAACGTAAACTTACGGGGCGTAGCGCAGACTGGTAGCGCACATCGTTCGGGACGATGGAGTCGGAGGTTCAAATCCTCTCGCCCCGACCATAAAACAAGGGACTTTCATCATGGGAAAGAAAAAATCAACAAATAAATCCGGCAATAATATTGATACAGTAAAAGATGAAGAGCCTGATGAACAGGATCAGGAGGAGGCAGCGGTAGAAGAAGATGACTCAGAGGAAGACGATGACTCTCTCGCTTCAGAAGAACTTGATGAGATTGACGAGCCGGAAAAAGGCGATGATGGCGCAGAGTTAGACGTAATTAAATCATATCTGCATGAAATTAGTCATACATCACTCCTGACATTTGAAGAAGAACAAATCCTTGCTGAAAAGATTGAAAAAGGCGATGAGAAGGCACGACAACAGATGATTGAGGCTAATCTGAGGCTTGTCGTCAATATCGGCAAGAGATATTTAAACAGGGGACTTCCACTTGCAGATATTATTGAAGAAGGAAATATCGGTCTTATGAAGGCGGTAGAGAAATTTGATTATAAAAAGGGGTTCAGATTCAGCACATATGCATCGTGGTGGATCAGGCAATCTATTGAAAGGGCCATCATTAATCAGACAAAGACCATAAGACTGCCTGTTCACGTCGCAGAACATATAAACAGATTTCTCTCCACATCAGAAATGCTGATACAGGAACTGGGCAGGGAGCCATCCCTCAAAGAAATTGCCGATAGATTGAATATTTCCACAGAAGATGTAGAAGATTTGAAGAAATTGATCAGAAGGACATATTCTCTCGAAACCCCGGTGGGGGACAAGGAAGCCAATATCCTGATGGATATAATAGCTGATAACACAATAATGTCACCATCACAGATGGCAGAAGGTATTAGTATGCGTGAAGAGATAGACAAATGGCTCATTCAACTTAGTGATAAGCAAAGAGAAGTAATTTGTCTGAGATTCGGTCTGGAAGGACAGGAGGCAATGACTCTTGAAGAAATAGGAAACAGATTCGGCCTGACGAGAGAGCGGATACGGCAGATTGAAGTAATAGCGCTTGGAAAACTTAGAAGTATCATAGCAAAAAAGTCAATCAAACGGGATGAAGTATTATGATGAAAATGGAGGGGAATGAATGGATTTAAAAGAAAAGATTCGTGAGATACCTGATTTTCCCAAAGAGGGGATACTATTTTACGATGTTACTACGCTTCTCAAAGATGCCGGTGCATTTAAACGTATAATTGATAAGATTGGAAATTTCTATGATGGCGAGGGCATACAGAAAGTTGTGTCAATGGAATCGAGGGGATTCATTCTGGGTGCACCTGTTGCATATCGTCTGAATGCGGGATTTGTTCCTGTAAGAAAGCCAGGCAAACTGCCAAGTGACGTATATGAAGCAAGATATGAATTGGAATATGGATCTGATTCCTTAGCCATCCATCAGGATGCCATAACCCCGGGGGAAAAGGTGCTGATTGTAGATGACCTCATTGCCACAGGCGGCACAGTTGCGGCTACTGTTCAGCTTGTTAAGAAGCTCGGCGGTAATATTCAGGGAATAGCATTTCTGATCGAGCTGACTGAGCTCAGGGGAAGAAACAAGCTGGATGGCTATAATGTATTATCTCTTCTATCGTATTAACATTGTAAAATCCATTATTATTGTTCTGCTTGTTCTCATTGCCTTCGAACCAGCCGGTGCAGCATCTCTTTCAATTGATATAGGAAAGGAGAGTACCAGTTTCGGTATCGGGACTGATTTTTATTTTGGATATGGTTTAATTGGACTTTCCACAAAATTTACCACTGATGCCCCATGGAGTTATGTTCAAACGGACGAAACGCTCATAGAACTATGTAACCAGTTTAGCAGTTATGAACCATCGTCAGATAAGGAACCTGATAGAGGTTGCAAGCATAAAGGTAGATTCTTTGATGGCGATGAATGGGAAATCTTCGGGAAAATTGGTTACCGGCTCCCGTTAATTTCAAGAGTTTATCTCAATACGGGCTTAGGAGTGTCTAAGCAGAAGTCGGCTGAACTTTATCTTTTTTCAGAAGAATATTGTACTTATAGGAATACAGGCGGGGTGTGCGATAAGAAGACAGAATATGGGGAGACATGGGGAGAAGTGGATAAAGATTATTACATGACACTCC
>MHEI01000080.1:2370-6238 GCA_001805165.1 Nitrospirae bacterium RBG_16_43_11
AAACTTACCACCTATTCCATCAAGTCAAGGAAGAGCAAAGTAAACATCAGCGATTTTGCAAAACCATTTCAAACTGGAAGTACTTTTAGTGATTTCCTCAATAGTCTGCCTGATATACTTGCGGCAAAGCACATCAAAGAGATTGCCTCTTTAATCGCAAATGCCCGCAAAACCAATAAAGTAGTAGTTGCTGCCTTAGGCGCCCATGTAATAAAGGTGGGGCTAAGCCCTGTAATTATTGACCTCATGGAACGGGGGATAATTCATGCAGTAGCATTAAACGGCGCTTGTATTGTGCATGATTTTGAAATTGCCTACGCAGGCAAGACATCTGAAGACGTTGATGCAGAACTATCGAAGGGGACATTCGGTATGGCTGAGGAGACCGGGAAATATTTAAATAACGCCATAAAAAAGGGTGTCAAAAAGGGGTGGGGAATCGGAAAATCTGTAGGAGAGATGATCGAAAATTCCAATTACCCTTATAAAAAACTCAGCATCCTTGCTGCTGGTGTAAGACTGGGAATACCTGTAACTGTTCATGTAGGTGTTGGCACAGATATAATTCATTTACATACACAAATGGACGGAAAGGCCACAGGAGAGGGAAGCTACAGAGATTTTAAACTTTTTGCAGGTGTAGTATCCAAACTTGATGAAGGGGTATATTTGAACATTGGTTCCGCTGTTATATTGCCGGAGGTATTTTTAAAGGCCATCACCCTGGTCAGGAATCTTGGATATACGGTACAAAATTTTACTACTGTAAATATGGACTTTATTCAGCATTACAGACCTCTCACAAATGTCGTCCGCAGGCCAACCAGGGATGGTACCGGTAAAGGTTACACACTAACCGGCCACCACGAAATCATGGTGCCTTTGCTGTCAGCAGCGATCTTCGAAGAGCTATCAAAACCTTGACGTAAGTCACTCAATAGTATAATATTTACAAACTTACAACCCCTTGAACCCTGAAAGAATTTGGTGATGCTATTATGTTTAAAAAAGTCCTGATCGCAAACAGGGGAGAGATTGCCCTCAGAATAATCCGCTCCTGTAAGGAGCTTAATATCCCTACAGTTGCCATTCATTCTGAGGCAGATGCTACCACCCTTTATGTAAAAAAGGCTGATGAGGCATGTCTTGTCGGCCCGGGGCCTGTAGCAGGATATCTGAATATTTACAGGATTATTGATCTTGCCAAACAAAGGGGGGCAGATGCAATACACCCCGGTTACGGGTTTCTTGCTGAGAATCATGAGTTCGCCGAAGCATGTCTGGAAAATGGGATAACCTTTATAGGTCCCACACCAAAGGCAATAAGAGAAATGGGGGATAAGATCTTCGCTCGTCAGATGGTGAAGAGAGCGGGAGTCCCGGTTGTCCCGGGTATAGACCATGGTATCAGTTCAATAGAAGAAGCAGAACGTATATCTTCAGAGATAGGTTATCCTGTCATGCTGAAGGCCTCGGCCGGAGGCGGTGGCAGAGGACTAAGACTCTGCCGTATTCCTGATGATTTAAAGCGAACCTATGAGATGGCAAGATCGGAGGCGATGAAGGCGTTCGGAAGGGATGATGTATACATTGAAAAATACATTGAGTCGCCGAGGCATATTGAGTTTCAGATATTGGCTGACAATTATGGAAATATTGTCCACATGGGAGAAAGGGACTGTTCAATCCAGAGGAGACACCAGAAACTGATTGAGGTAGCGCCGTCACCATTTCTTGATCCTGAGTTAAGGAAAAAAATGGGAGATGCTGCTGTGACTGTTACAAGAGCTGCCGGTTATACCAATGCAGGCACCGTTGAATTTCTTGTAGATAAGGACAAAAACTTTTACTTCCTTGAGATGAACACACGTATACAGGTTGAACACACGATTACTGAAGAAATAACCGGGATTGATATAGTTAAGGAAATGATCAAAATAGCTGCCGGTGAGAACCTTTCATTTAGTCAGGACGAGATTCAGATAAGCGGAGCTGCGATTGAGTGCAGAATCAATGCAGAAGACCCCAGGAATAATTTCCTGCCTGCAACCGGCAGACTTACTGCCTACTATTCACCCGGCGGGTTTGGTGTCAGAATTGACGGAAACGTATACAGGGGTTATCTTGTGCCTCCGTATTACGATTCAATGCTTGCCAAACTTACAGTATGGGGCAGAACATGGGATGAGTCCGTCAGCAGGATGGCAAGGAGCCTTGATGAATTCGTTATAAGGGGAGTCAAGACCACTATACCTTTGTACCGGATGATCATGCGGGATGACAAATTCTGCAGGGGAGAGTTTGATACGCACTATATAGATAACAACTTAGATGCATTGGTGTATGAAGATGAGAATGATAGGTTAGATCTGGTTTACGCTATCGCGACAGCCATCGCAGCACATACACATAGATGATTGAGAGGTACATTTTGAAAAATAAGAAACGTAAAATTCATATTACAGATACCACACTAAGGGATGCACATCAGTCTTTACTGGCTACACGTCTAAGGACGTCAGACATGCTTCCAATTGCTGAAAAAATTGACAAGGCAGGGTACTGGTCAGTTGAGATGTGGGGAGGCGCAACATTTGATTCAAGTATGAGATATCTGAAGGAAGATCCGTGGGAGAGGATACGACTTCTGAAAGAGCATATGCCACATACACCGTTCCAAATGCTGCTCCGGGGACAAAACCTGGTTGGATACAGGCACTATGCGGACGATATAGTAGAAAAGTTTGTTGAACGTGCTGTTGAAAACGGCATCAATATTTTCAGGATATTCGATGCATTAAATGACTTCAGAAATATAAAAACCGCTGTAAAGGCTACTCTGAAAAATGGCGGTAAGGTTGAAGGCACTATCTGCTATACAATCAGTCCGGTTCATAACAATAGCCTCTTCGTTGATCTTGGAAAGAGATTAGAGGATATGGGATGCGATACAATCTGTATTAAAGACATGGCAGGACTGCTTTCACCTTATGACGCCTTTGACCTTATAAGTGAGCTTAAGAAATCCATATCAGTGCCTCTGCATCTCCACACTCATGATACAAGCGGTATGTCTGTAGCAACATATGTTAAGGCCGTGGAAGCAGGTATTGACATAGTAGATACAGCGGTCTCTGCACTGGCATCCGGGACATCTCAACCCCCTGTGGAAACCTTTATCAATATCATGAACTGTTCTTCTAAATATTATGTTGACCTTAACACGGAGCTTATTTCTGAGATATCAGATTATTTCAGGGAGGTAAGAAAGAAATACAAACTATTTGAGAGTGAATATACAGGCGTTGACCCGGCAGTACTTATATACCAGATACCCGGAGGTATGACTTCAAACCTTGCATCTCAATTGAACGAACAGCAGGCGCTTGGCAAGATGAAGGCGGTGCTTCAGGAGGTGCCAAAAGTCCGTAAGGAATTTGGTTATCCCCCTCTTGTTACACCAATGAGCCAGATTGTCGGTACACAGGCAGCTCTCAATGTGGTAACAGGTGAACGATATAAAGTCATCACTACAGAGACCAGGAATTATCTTAAGGGTCTTTACGGCAAGCCCCCTGCCCCGATAGATGAGGATGTAAGGAAAAAGGCTATCGGAGATGAGGAGTTTATAGAACGAAGACCCGCTGACCTCCTTGAACCTGAGTTGGATAAGCTTACTGCGGAAGTTGGGGATAAGGCACGTGGTATTGATGATATTCTCTTGTATGCACTTTTCCCTAAGGTCGCCCTTGATTTCTTTGAAGCGAGGGCAAAGGGCATTGCACCTGAAGAATTAGCCGCCCAGGAGAAAGGTACAGTGCCTGAAATACAGGAAGAGGCCACCATGGCACACCTTGCCCCAAGTGAA
>MHEI01000080.1:6265-7506 GCA_001805165.1 Nitrospirae bacterium RBG_16_43_11
TATCATGTAAAGGTAGGAGGTATGGGACATCCGGGGGAAGGCGGCAGGCCATTTTTCATTTATGTTGACGACCAGCTTCAGGAAGTTCTGGTTGAATCACTTGTTGAAGTAGTGCCAAGTATCTCTGGCGTAATAGATGCGAGGTCAACCGGCCACTCCATAAGGCCTAAGGCTAAAGAGGTTGGTGATGTTACAACACCAATGCCAGGGGCTGTAGTAAGGATAAGGGTAAAGGTCGGGGATAAGGTTGAGGCAGGAGATACAGTCCTTATTGTGGAAGCAATGAAAATGGAAAATGAAGTGCATACACCAATATCCGGAGTAGTTGAAAAAATATATGTATCTGAGGGTGACAGCGTCAACCCTGATGAGGTGCTTGTACAGGTAAGGGACGTATAAGGGATAATAAGAATTTGCACACTGACTTAAACACAATACTGCAGAACATTGCCATAATGGCAATACCGGTAGTCCTTGCGATAACCCTGCATGAGGCTGCCCATGGGTGGGTGGCGTACAAATTTGGCGATCCTACAGCTAAATATGCAGGCAGATTAACTTTGAATCCGATAGCACATATTGATCCTTTTGGAACAATACTATTGCCCATTATAACCTACCTGTTTGCAGGATTCATAATAGGTGCTGCGAAACCGGTACCGGTAAATTTTGCAAACCTCAGGAACCCCAGGAGAGATATGATATGGGTAGGGGCGGCAGGACCCGGAATCAATATTGCAATGGCATTAATTTGTGGTATTTTATTCCAGTTTCTTGTATCACCCTCTCTGCAGATCATCTCACGTTCAGGTTTTTTTTCTATTGTACTTGTACCTCTAATCCTGATGCTTAAAGAAGGGATAAAGTGGAATATTGTACTCGCGGTATTTAATCTGATACCTGTGCCTCCGCTGGACGGGAGCAGGATATTGGCAGGGTTGCTGCCTCACAGACAGGCTGAATTCATGGGGAGATTAGAACCATATGGACTTTTGATAATCACATTTCTTGTGTTCTTAAATCCGTTTGGTTTTATGACATATATAATATGGCCTATAATGAGCGTGTTAACGAGGTTATTTGCAGGTATGCCGGTGTTTTGAGCAATGAGTTTTAGTAACAGCCGTAGGGGGGGATGGGGTTTTCGAATGAAAAAACGTGTTCTTAGCGGCATGCGGCCGAGCGGCAAACTGCATCTGGGAAATTTCAGCGGCGCACTTGATAACTGGCTGAGATTGCAG
>MHEI01000080.1:7559-7765 GCA_001805165.1 Nitrospirae bacterium RBG_16_43_11
TTATGCAAAGACAGGTAATTTAAGAGAATATACACATAATATGCTTGTGGACTGGCTTGCGGTCGGACTTAATCCTGAAAAGTGCACAATCTTCATACAGTCACATGTTCCTGAGCACGCTGAACTCCACATACTATTTTCAATGATTACCCCTTTGCCATGGCTTGAAAGGGTACCTACATACAAGGAGCAGCAACAGGAACTGA
>MHEI01000080.1:7817-8388 GCA_001805165.1 Nitrospirae bacterium RBG_16_43_11
ATACTTATATACAAGGCCGATTTTGTTCCTGTGGGGATTGATCAACTTCCCCATCTTGAATTGACGAGAGAAATTGCAAGACGGTTTAACTTCCTCTATAAGCCTGTCTTTCCTGAACCCCAGCCGCTCATGACCGAATTCCCCAAGATCCCTGGTACGGATGGCAGGAAGATGAGCAAGAGCTACAACAATGCAATCTATTTGGCTGATACTAAGGAAGAGGTATGGGAAAAACTCAGAACCATGGTGACTGATCCTAAACGCATAAAGCGTACAGACCCCGGAGACCCGGAAGTATGCCCTGTATTCAGTCTTCATAGGGTATACTCATCACCGGATATAATTCAGCAGGTGGATGCAGGGTGCAGAACAGCAGGTATCGGGTGTATAGAATGTAAGAAATGGCTGAACAGTGCCCTTCTGCAGAGATTGGAACCCATATGGGAAAGACGCTCACAATTAATCAATAACTCCAGCATGGTTAAGGGTGTAGTGGAGGCAGGAGCAAAAAGGGCAAGAGAGGTTACATCTGCTGTTCTGGAAGAGGTAAAAGATGCCGTCGGACTTTGAT
>MHEI01000081.1:0-4187 GCA_001805165.1 Nitrospirae bacterium RBG_16_43_11
CCCTGTGAACTATCATCTCAACCTCATCTTCAGTAAATCCATGATCAGTAAAGATATCTCTTATCTCCTGCCGTTCCTTATCCGGAGACTCAATAATCTCACGCTTCTCACGCGCTATCTCCATTTCAAAAAACTCTTTCTGTGACTTTGACGCAAGATAGGCACCCAGAAACATAGAAACAGCTCCTGCAACAATCGCCGCCATTCCTGTTAAGAAGACGATCCTGCTGTCTTTGATTGAACCGGTCACACCTGCCACAAATCCAACAGTGCTGACAAGCCCGTCATTCATCCCGAAGACAACTTCCCTTATCTGTCTCCCCTTGGGTGTGTGCCAGTCCTCATCATGATATCTCTTGTGAGGGTGCTGCGTGACGTCCTTATTCTTAAACCAGATTCTTACGAAGTGTGGTAATGTAAGTTGCACAATGATTGATTATATGGCATTTATGTTTGGTTTGACAACTTTTAGTTGTTACTTGCCCGGGCGGGTCATTTTGTGAGGATCTAATATCCTGCTGGATTCCTCCTTTGATAATCCCCCCTTTTCTACTACTATTTCCCTGACTGACTTGCCTGATGCAAGCGCCTCTTTTGCAATCCTGGCGGCGGCCTCATAACCTATAACCTGATTCAGTATAGTAGCAAGGCCGGGACTTCTCTCAGCCAACTCCCTGCAACGATCCTCATTGGCCTCTATCCCCTTTACACATCTCTCAGTAAATACATTTATTACATTTGTAAGCAGGTGGATGGACTGTTGAAGATTGTAATTAATAACAGGCATCATGACATTAAGTTCGAGTTGTCCTGCCTGTGCCGCAAGTGTAATAGTAGTATCATTGCCGATAACCTGAAATCCCACCATGTTAAGCACCTCTGCCATTACAGGGTTTACCTTGCCCGGCATAATAGAAGAACCGGGCTGAACTGCAGGCAGGCGTATCTCAGCCAGTCCTGTCCGCGGCCCTGAGCTTAGAAGCCGCAGGTCATTTGCTATCTTTATCAGTTCGACTGCAAGAAGACGCAAGTTCCCGGATAGACATACAAAGTCTCCCATACTCTGCATAGAAGCAATCAGGTTCTTTGATCCGGCAACTTTAATGCCTGTAAGTTTTCTCAGGTGCATAATAATCTTTTTTTGATATAGCGGATGTGTGTTAACTCCGGTACCTATGGCAGAACCTCCTATACCAAGTATAAGAAGACGTTCCCTTGACATGTATATCTCTTTCATTACACGATCAACTATTACCGCATATGCTGTAAATTCCTGACCCAGTCTTATTGGAACAGCATCCTGCAGATGTGTCCGCCCTGATTTTATAACCTTGTCAAACGCCTTTCCTTTACTCTTTAAGGCATTTGACAAACCCTTCAATACTTCGAGCAATTTATCCGTCGCAAACACAGCCGATATCCGCATTGCAGTCGGAAATACATCATTAGTTGACTGGGACATGTTTACATGGTCATTCGGATGGATAATTGAATAGTCCCCCTTTTTACCTCCAAGCATCTCGATTGCCCTGTTAGCAATTACCTCATTGGCATTCATGTTATGTGATGTTCCGGCGCCGGCCTGAAAGACATCAACTACAAACTGGTCGTGTAATTTACCCTCAATTATCTCACCGGCAGACTTTGTAATTGCATTACCCCTCCGTCTGTCAAGTTTGCCGACATCCATGTTGGTAAGGGCTGCTGCCTTTTTTATCAGCGCCGTAGCATGAATAAATTCGGTGTATTGCTTTGTACCACTGATTGGAAAGTTCTCAACTGCCCGCACTGTCTGGATGCCGTAGTATGCATTAACAGGGACCTTTTGTTCGCCAAGTGTGTCGCGCTCAATCCTGTATTGTCTTTTTATTCTTTTCATCAATTATCAGCACCCTCAAGCCATCACTGCCGGCTGCCACATATATGTTACCATCATCACCAACAAAGATATTTTCAATCCCTTCAATTAATTCATATTCTATCGCCCACATGAGCTTACCAGGCTGAGTAATATCAAATGACGATATATTCCTGCTGCCGGCTATATATATCCTGTCTTTATTCTGTAAAATATTCCTGATTTTATACCCAACCTTTTTACCGGTTATCTTCTTTATCCGCTTTGAATCGGAAACATCAAGTATACTTAGTTTGTCATTAGCCGCTGCATAGGCTAAGTTCTCTTTAATAAATATATCGTTAATAGAATCTGCACTCAACTCATTCACCTTTTCAGGCATTTCAATATTACGGACGTCAGCTATTTCTACTCCTCCATCACCCTCTGCAATAAAAATATTACCCTTTGAGAATGCGATCTTCCCCGGTGTATGTGCAGTCATATACCGGCCAATTAAAGCCGGTTCTGCCGGATCAGACACATCAACTATTTCAACACCATTTTCTCCATCAGCAAGGAAGGCATGATTACCCTCTACTACTACATAGCCTGTTATCCCCCTTGTATCCAGACCACCGGTTCTGAATGGCCTGTACGGATCACTGAAATCAACTATATGCAGGCCGGCATCCCCTGCAGCAACATACGCTAAATTGTCCCTGATAAAGATATCCTGAGAATCTCCCGGCAGTTCTATACCGGCAATCCATGCAGGGTTGGCAGCATTACTCACATCAATGACTTGAAATCCCATTGAACCTGCTGCTAAATAGGCATATTTCCCTTTAACATATACATCATGTGCATATCCATAATAACCATATCCACCAACTTCATAAGGACGTTTTGGATTTTTGATATTAACGACCCTGATACCGCCCTCCCAGTCTGCAACATAAGCGTAATCACCCTTCACCTTTACATCCCATGCCATCCCGCTGGTGTCCAGACTGCCGGCTATGACAGGCTTTGCAGGGTTACTTATATCAACTATCTGAAGACCTCTCTTCCAATCAGCAATAAATGCCAACCCTCCGCTTACGGATATACCCCTCGCATTTCCCTGTGTCTTTATGTTACTGACTATCTTTGGACTCGCCGGTTCCTTCACATCTAAAATGTGTAATCCGGAATCGTATGATACGACATATGCAATCCCATTTTCTACTACCACATCTTCAGCGCTGACAGCTTCCGGATATTGTGAGGCAAGTACCGGTTGTTCCGGCTTACGCACATCAACGATCAGGAGGCCGGACTTATCTGCAGCAACATATGCGTATCCATCCTTAACGGTTATCCCCCATGCAAGCCCCTTAGTCTCAAACCTGCTCAGGAGTTTTGGATTTACCGGGTCTACGGTATCAATAATGGAAATCCCGCCCCTGTGGTCTGCCACGTATACCAGATTTTCAACTACCTCCACAATATAAGCGAGCCCCTGAGTTTGATATTTGCTTATTATCCTTGAATTGAGCGGGTCATTTATGTCTATTATCTGAAGACCATGGTCATCGTCACCAACATAGGCAAGATTGTCTTTAACATAGATGCCCTTAGGTGAACCGGGAGTGTGGATATTGGCGAGATGTACAGGCTTATATGGATATGTAATATCATAGATATGCAGGCCGGAATACCAGTCCGCAAGATAGAGGTAATTCCCGGATATGAATAACTTCCTGGCATAACCGCCTTTGGTTATGTCGCTTACAGTAATACTATGTGACTGTGAGCTTAGCAGAAGAATGGTTATAATTATAAGCGATAAAACCCTGAAAATCTTAATCATAGTCAGCAGCCCACTCAACAACTTCACTTGTCACTACCTCTCTTTTTCCAGCCAGGTAACCATACCATTTTGCAAAAGAATCAATAATAACTATTATTGCAAGGCCGGCCATTGCTGCTACAAGTACAGCATCGAGTTGAAAAGCAAACACCTCTGAAGGTGTGTATGCAGTTGCCGCTTTACCAAGGAAAAGGTAAAGAAGCTGGTATGATGCAGTCATTGTCGTCGTAAACATGAATAACATGGGAATAAATGTTACCCATGCATATTTCAGCTTACCCATCTTTATAATTACAGTTGTACCCACGCAAAAGGCAAGCGCTGCAAGGAGCTGGTTCGCCACGCCAAACATAGGCCAAATTGTAGATATGCTGCCCGAATAGATCAGAAAGCCCCAGGCGCCTACTACAACGAGGCTTGTGAGGATGGTTCCAGGCATCCAGTTTGTCCGTGCCAGTGGTTTATATACATAGCCCCCCAATTCCTGTACGATAA
>MHEI01000081.1:4235-4649 GCA_001805165.1 Nitrospirae bacterium RBG_16_43_11
CAAAGTTATACCAGTACGGCATAAGTCCCTTCATCCCCGGAAGGCTTGAGAATATATACGCCATGCCGACAGCAAGTGATACGGCGCCGCCGGGACGTCCTGCTACATTTGTCCCCACCATCTGTGACAGTTCCTGAATCTTACCAACAGGGAATCCCATCTGCGCAAGAACATCAAAGGACAAGGTAGTATTAATTGCAAAATAATCTCCAGGAATGAGTATCGTCGCTGCAACAATTGCAATGACTGCAACAAACCCCTCCATCAGCATAGCCCCGAATCCTATCACCTTTATCTCAGATTCCTTTTGGATCATCTTTGGGGTCGTACCTGATGAGATAAGAGAATGAAATCCTGATATTGCACCGCATGCAATAGTAATAAACATAAACGGGAAAATAGCGCCGGGTATTA
>MHEI01000081.1:4665-5053 GCA_001805165.1 Nitrospirae bacterium RBG_16_43_11
GGCGAATATGGTTACAGCAGGCATCTGTATATCAGGGGCAAGTACAATTACACCTAATGCCAAAAGTGCTACTGTTCCAATCTTCATATATGTTGAAAGATAATCCCTCGGGCACAATAGCAGCCATACAGGCAGGACTGATGCAACAAAACCATAGGTCATCATACTGAGCACAAGGGTATTTTTAGACAGATTGAAATAAGGTTCCAGGCTTGATCCGGGAATGTATCTTCCCAATATTACTGCCAGAATAAGGAGTGTAACACCGATTACGCTTACTTCTCCAACCCTGCCATGCCTTATCTTATACAGATAAATCCCCATAAAGAAGGCAATAGGAATAGTCGCAGCTATAGTAAATGTCCCCCATGTACTCTTAGTCAGTGCA
>MHEI01000081.1:5108-6867 GCA_001805165.1 Nitrospirae bacterium RBG_16_43_11
CGGCAACAGGACCAACCTCATCCTTTGCTATCTGCGCAAGAGACCTGCCGTTTCTTCTGACAGATGCAGTAAGGATAACTGTATCATGTACCGCACCGCCAAGTGCAGCGCCAATCAATATCCAGAGAAAACCAGGGAGATAACCAAACTGTGCGGCCAGCACAGGTCCGATTAACGGCCCTGCCCCTGCAATTGCAGCAAAGTGGTGGCCGAATAAGACCCACTTGTGTGTAGGATGATAATCCCTGCCGTCAGCCATTCTTTTAGATGGTGTAATCCTCCTGTCATCAAGAGTGAGCACCCTTGCAGTCAGGAATGAACCATATAACCTGTAGGAAATTACAAAGAAACAGGCAGCAGCCACCACAAGCCAAAGGGCATTGACCTTCTCCGACGGGATGATTATCCGTGTGACAATTGCAAGCGCAAAAGCGCCGACTATTGCGAGGATGGCTGTAATTATTGTTGACAACTTCATGCCGGTTGAATCCTCCTCTGCTCGTTTTTGAGCAGTATATCATACTTATTGCACAGCATTTTATAGAATGTCTCTGCCAGTACATATAGATTCCTGGTATCCGCCTCATTATATTTTATCAACAAATCAAGCGACCTTTTATCCCCCCTCTTGTAGCGGTTCCACAATAAAACTGCATCATATCCGCTCATTCCTGTAATTTCCGCATCTCTGCGTAGTCCAAGATACGCCTCTACCTTTTTGAGTCCCCCCTTTATTCCGAGTCTGTGTCCTGCTATACAAAGGTCATAGTGAGGTATTTTTAATTTAAATCCCGGAATACTCTTTTCAAGGAATGGGATATCAAAGTTTCGTCCGGCGAATGTTATAAGGAGTTTATAACGGGAAAGCGTTTCTATTAACATACACTTGTCAAGATTAATGCCCTGAATAAACGTCGTCATCCCATGACAGTCATAAAGTCCAACTACAGTCACGGCATTCCCCCCGGGATACGTCCCTGTAGTCTCTATATCAAGACATACTGCATTCTTATGGAATTCAGCAAAAAGACGCCAATGCTCCGAATGTTGAAGCCGTGATACAAAATAACCGCTATCAGTATTCCTTAATGCAGATAATGCCTCTGTAACATGAATATCAAGTATCTTTTTTCTGTCATCTGAAAAACCACGGATATGTTCTTTTACGAGGAAGTCATCCCAGGTAACGGCCCCTTCCCTCCAAATATGCCGCTCAAGCCTTGCTCCGATACCTGGCATGAAACTGAATGTGTGTCTGATCATTCATACAATTCTAATCTCACAATGAAGTTTAATCAAGGGTGTGCTGATTCTTCGAGCTCGACCTTTTCAGCGGTCACAGTCCCATCACTGGAGAGATGGACATTTGCCTCTACCTCCTGACCCGGCTGCAATGAACTGCAGGTGATACGCTCATTGGAATCATCGAGGTAAATGTCTGCCCCTGTAATATCAATACTGATATTCACTCCGCCATGTTCAGGCGAGAGTATCAGTGTATCTGGTACGTCAGGATTATCACACCCACTTATCTCAACTATACTGCCCTCCAGTTCCTCTATCTTGATATCTTCCCATCCCTTATCCTCTATAATGGCCGGCATGGTGTAAGCATGGACCTCAGGTCTCAACAGATAACCCTTTTCCCCGTTTGTGCTCGTTATCTTGATAGAATCCGCAGGCAGGAGATCAAAAACAATATATTGAGTAGTGTCCGGCCCAAGGTATATATGAGGATGAAACTCTATGTCTATCTTGC
>MHEI01000081.1:6988-9270 GCA_001805165.1 Nitrospirae bacterium RBG_16_43_11
CAAGCCTTGCCTTCTCATAATAACCAGCCTGATCAGCCAGGACGGGAACCAGTGACATAAGCGCCGACTTATTATCCTGCAGTGTAAGGAGATCATATCTGGCCGTACCCTCAAATACAGTAAGCCATCCCTCATCCTCCATCTCCCCATCCATCTTCAGAGACACCCTGTTTAAGGTCACCCATAGCTGAGAGAGTTCCGGTATATCCATTGATGATAAAGATGGAGTGGAAATCGAAGACGGATGTGTGAGCATATCGTCTTTGATAAGTATTCCTACCTTCCCTGCGCTCGTCCCCCCCTGGGAATCCCCTCCTGTGCTGCTAACGCTGCCACATCCAACCAGTGAAGCGACAAAAAGAATACCCGCCATCACCATTAATCCATTTTTAACAGCCATTTTTCATCCTCCTTTTGTTCATAGTGGTGACTGATTAATATTTTGTTTCATAAATTGGGATAATATTCCCAAATATAGTCTTTGTCAAGATATTTATTTAGAAGAAGGTCAGATACTTCTATGATAGGATCTTTTTCAGGTCTGAAAAATCTTTGATTATTATGTCACATCCGGCATCTTCAAGTTCTTTCCTGCTGCGAAACCCGTATTCAACGCCGATTGTGGCAATGCCGGCCCTTTTCCCTGTCTCACAGTCAATTGGGCTGTCTCCAATTATTACTACCCTCTCTTTCCTGACTTTGAGTGATGATACAACCATCTCAACGGGCTCAGGATGAGGTTTCCTGTTTTGGAGTGAGTCACCACCAATTATTAAATTGAAATACCTTGAAAGAGCTAATTCCGTTAGAATCTTTTCTGTATATTTTACAGGTTTGTTAGTTACAACCGCCATCTTTTTATTTATTAGACTAAAATAATCAATAGTTTCCCTTACCCCTTTATAGAGATACGTGTTTACTACAGTATTTTCCCAGTAATACTCTAAGAACTTCATCCTTGCATACTCAATTCTTTCAGCCCCTTCCCCTGGCATCATCTTTTCGAGGAGTGTCTTTACTCCCCACCCAATCCCCTCTTTTACCCTGCCTGAATCCATCTTTGTATGTCCCAAATCAGCTAATACCCTGTTTGCCGCCAAAGCTATATCTTCACTGGAATCAATCAGCGTTCCATCAAGGTCAAATATTATCAGATCTGTTTCCATGGTTTCCAATACGTTCTCCTTTAAAGTTTCATGCATAGCCAAATCCTACTATAATTTTAATATAACATACAAGAATCTCTATAAACCACAATAATCCAGACACAACAACAGCATAATGTTGTCCTGACAAACCATAAAATACCCTGTTTAGGTGATTTACACAGCTATTTTATGGTGCTATAGTGTAGTTGATAATGGTTCTCATTATTAACGAATAACAGGGGAGGTGAGTAAGATGGACAGGTATGTGGTAGAGTCTCCGCATTCAAAGGAAGAGTGTCTCAAGGCACTGGACGAGATGCTCGCAGAGGGACCAAGCATTTTGAATAAGTTTGATTGGGGCTGTACGGTAGGTGACCACACCGGTTATGCCATTATTGATGCAGACAATGAAACGGAAGCAAAAAGGTTGGTGCCGAGTTTTATCAGGAGTAAGGCGCGCATTGTCAAGGTGGGCAAATTTACTCCGGAGCAGATCAGGTCTTTCCACTAATCAGTAGTGGATACTGAAAACATCCATTCACACAAGCCATATCTTTCCATAAGGAAGGATATGGCTTTCTTTTTTCCCTATTAAGTCTTTGAGATAATTATGATATGATAATTTGTCTCTTAATGTGGAGAAATCAGATGGAATATAGAATTATCCTCTGCCCGATAAAAACTCCTGAAATATCTGAAAAGGGGGTTGATGCCGCATCTTACCTTAGCAAACTCTCTGGTGCAAGGCTTATTCTCCTTCACGTAGTAGAAAATTGGTACAGGTCAGAAGCGGTCACGACAGATTCTCCGGAGTGGGCGGCAATTCATCAGGAGTGGCTGGATGAAGGCAGTAAGCTCCTGAATGATGCGGAGGTTCAGGCACGGAAAACAGGATTAATTAATGTGGAAACCGTCCTCAAAGAAGGAGACATAGCACACGAAATAGTCGCTGAGGCAAAAAAAAGGAGAGCCGACATTATAGTAATGTCCACAGTTCGTCATTCTACTATTGAAAGATTTTTTATTGGAAGTGTTATAGATATGGTAACCAAGGGTGCACCTTGCCCTGTGTTATGGATCAATATTTAAAGATTTTATCCTTCCGGAGGCAGCAGGATAATGGTCTCAGGGTTG
>MHEI01000081.1:9283-11077 GCA_001805165.1 Nitrospirae bacterium RBG_16_43_11
GTTCACTACCGGCATGTATTCCTAACTTTTGTAAGATGATATCACGAACGGAAATTTTGATTACTGCACTGTCCTGATTCAACCTTGAAACCAGATTGTGGATATTCTTTCCACTATAAATAGAAAGCAGATTAACATCAAAAAGGTTCTCCCCTGACACTTTCCTGTCACCCTTAATAATGTGAACATCTTCAGGCCTCACACCCCATATCAGGTCCGTATCTTCTGTGACCCAACGATCACGGAATGTACGTCTGACTACTAACTTTTCACCGGCATCACGCCAATCAAGAACAATGTAATCCTGGCTGACATCTTCAACATATCCTTCAAACAGATTCGTAACCCCAAGGAAACGGGCAACCCGTATGTCTTTTGGATGATAAAGGACCTCTTTACGTTTCCCTGTCTGTCTGATCTTTCCATCAATAAGTATTGAGAATACATCACTTAGGAAGAATGCCTCCTCAAAATCATGAGTTACTAAAAAGGCGGTAAACTTTAGTTCTCTGTGCAGCTCTTTAAAGAGATAATATGTCTCTTCTTTTATAGCAGGGTCAAGGGCAGACATGGGTTCATCAAGGAGGATCAACCGCGGTCGTATGGCAAGCGCCCTTGCAAGAGTAACCCTCTGTCTTTCCCCTCCTGACAGCTTTGCCGGTGAGCGTTCGAGTAAATGTTGTATATTCAAACGCTCACACAGATGCCTTATATAGTCCTTCATTTCACTATTTATACCCTTATTTGAGACCTTTACTCCATAACCTATATTCTCTTCTACAGAGAGGTGGGGAAATAGGGATGCATCCTGCGGCACATAGGCAAATGCCCTTTTCTCCGGCTGGAGTAACGTAATGTCTTTTCCATCAATAAGTATATTGCCTTTGTGAGGTTTATGGAGTCCTGCTATGGTCTCTAATATAAGTGTCTTCCCTGAACCACTGGGGCCAATCAGTCCATGAACCTCTCCAGGACGTACAGAAAGGCTGAGACTCTCTGTCTCAAAGTCCTGGGCTTTAATGGTGAGATTACGAAGCTCAATCATGTCCGGGAAGCCCTAAGAACCTGACAGCGGATAAGACACTCATGCCAATCACTAACAGTATGATAATCATTACGATAGTGCCTGTGATATCCGCGCTCGAAAGACGCATATATATGGCAATTGGTATGGTCTCTGTCTTCATGGCCATGGAGCCGGCAACCATAATCGTAGCGCCGAACTCACCTATGGCCTTGGCCCATGACAGGATGGCTGCTGCAATGATCCCCTTCTTTGAAAGAGGAATTGTTACAGTAAGGAAGACCTTTAATGGTGTTGCACCCAAACTCCTTGCAACGGCCTCATAACGAAGCGGTATCTCATCCAGAGAAGTCTTGATAAGCCGTGTAGCAATACCCGCTGTAGTAACAAATTGGGCCAGCACAATACCTGATACCTCAAACACAAACATCATCATATTGTTCTGTACCCATTCGCCCAAATTAGTATTAAAGAAGATCAGGATAACAGCGCCAAGCGAGACAGGCGACAGCACCATCGGTATTTCAAGCACAGTATCAATCAACTGCTTCCCTCTGAAATTATATCGCGAAAGGGCGTAGGCTGCAGGAAGCCCTATTGCAACAGACAGTATTGTTGCAATAGTCGCCGCAATAAGGCTCAGGCGGATTGAAAAGAGGACGCGCCTTGAAATGAGCGTCTCCACAAAGTTACCTGCCTCGAAGAAACCCAGTAAAGAGAAAATTAATATCGCATAAAGCAAGAAAATGCTTACGGCACACCCTATGACC
>MHEI01000082.1:0-1337 GCA_001805165.1 Nitrospirae bacterium RBG_16_43_11
GGATGGGACTGCCACGGTCTTCCGATAGAGCATCAGGTGGACAAGCAGCTTGGCCCTAAGAAAAAGGGGATGAGCAGGCATGATATCCGTAAGCTATGCCATGAATATGCAGAGAAGTATGTGAATATACAGCGTGAGGAGTTCAAACGACTCGGTGTGTTTGCTGACTGGGATTCTCCGTATCTGACCATGGACCATTCATATGAGGCAACAATCATAAGAGAGTTTGGAAGGTTTGTAGAAAATGGCGGCGTATATAAAAGGAAAAAACCTGTACTCTGGTGTATGTCATGTGAGACTGCGCTTGCAGAGGCAGAGGTTGAATATGCAGACGAGACATCCCCGTCAGTATTTGTGAAATTCCCGCACAAGTCGGGTATTGATGATCGCATCCCTTCCCTTAAAGGTAAGAAAGTATCAATAGTTATCTGGACTACAACGCCATGGACACTTCCGGCAAACCTGGCAGTTTGCCTGCATCCGGAATTTACTTACGTTGCGATTGAAATGAACAGCGACATCCTCATCCTTGCGAAGGATTTACTTCCCTCATTTCTTGACAAAGCAGGTAATCCTGAAATTGTAACTGTAACTGAATTTAAAGGCTCTCTATTGGAGAGGGTTATTTTATCACATCCATTCATCAACAGAGACTCACTTGTTGTGCTTGGTAATTATGTAACACTTGACCAGGGTACCGGCTGTGTCCATACTGCGCCGGGTCATGGAGAAGAAGACTACGAGACCGGACTTAAATACGGACTTGAAATATATTCGCCTGTAGACAGCAGGGGGAGATTTATTGATAACATCCCATACTTTGCAGGTATGCAGGTCTTTGAGGCGAATAAATTCATTAATGAAAAGATGCAGGAGCTCGGTGTATTGCTGAGAGAAGAGAAGATCAGCCACTCATATCCTCATTGCTGGCGTTGCAAGAAACCTGTTATCTTCCGTGCTACTGAACAGTGGTTCATATCAATGGAGACCGGCGACTTGCGAAAGAAGGCATTAGATGCAATCGAGTCTGTCTCATGGATCCCGGGATGGGGGAGAGACAGGATTCATGGAATGATATCGGTCAGACCCGACTGGTGTATTTCACGACAGAGGACGTGGGGTGTTCCGATCATTGCCTTCACCTGTAAGAAATGCGGCTGTTTACTGCTTGATAAAGATATCGTAGACCATGTTGCAGGACTTGCCGAAGAGCACGGGGCAGACATATGGTTTTCCGCCGGTGTTGAGAAACTTTTGCCCGGGGAAGTAACCTGCACGAAGTGCGGTAGTAAAGAGTGGGAACAGGAGATGGACATCCTTGATGTATGGTTTGATTC
>MHEI01000082.1:1422-5744 GCA_001805165.1 Nitrospirae bacterium RBG_16_43_11
AGGGGGTGGTTCCACAGCTCTCTTCTTGAATCAATAGGAACACGCAACAAGGCCCCTTACAAATCAGTACTCACTCATGGATTTGTAGTAGACGGAAGCGGAAGAAAGATGTCAAAATCTGCGGGTAATGTGATCGCTCCACAGGAGGTCATTAATCAATACGGGGCCGATATATTAAGGTTATGGGTCGCGGCAGAGGATTACAGGGATGACATACGGATATCAAAAGACATCCTCGTTCAACTTACTGAGGCTTACAGAAGGATCAGAAATACATGCAGATTCCTTCTTGGGAATTTGTACGACTTTAACCCTCAACTGCACAAAGTATCAGATAATGAACTGTATGAGATAGACAGGTGGGCGCTTCACAGATTACAGAAACTAATAACCCGCGTGAGAAAAGGGTACTCGGACTATGAGTTCCATCTTGTTTTTCATACCCTGCACAACTTCTGCGTAGTTGACATGAGCTCTCTCTATCTTGATATCCTTAAAGACCGCCTGTACACATTCCATAAGGACTCTAAAGGGCGGCGTTCGGCGCAGCATACCATTTATCAGATACTGACATCAATCGTAAAACTCATGTCACCGGTACTCTCTTTTACAGCCGATGAGGTATGGAGTTATATCGCGAAGATACGGGATAATAAAGAAGATACAGAAAGCATTCATCTTGGATTATTCCCTGATGTTAATCAGGCTTATATCAATGAGAAACTGGATGCGAAGTGGAGCAGATTGCTGAAAGTCAGGGGGGAGGTGGCAAAGGCCCTTGAGATTGCAAGAAAAGACCGGTTGATAGGACATTCATTGGAAGCACATGTTGACATATACTCTGACCAGGACTTACATACTTTCCTGAAAGACAATTCAGGTGAACTACTGTCATTCTTTATAGTATCATCCGCAGATATTCATTGCGATAATCCACCCGAGAATCTGTTTCAGAGTAGTGAAATAGCAGGGCTGTCAGTACAGGTTTCAAGGGCAGGCGGAAGGAAATGCAGCCGATGCTGGAATTATAGTGAATCAGTCGGCATGGACACAGAACATCCGGCTGTTTGCAGCCGCTGTGTGGAAGCATTAAGGGCATGAATAAATACTTGCTATTGACAGTAGTTGCAGGCGGGGTTACTATATTAGATCAGTTATCCAAGCTTGCAGTGCAACGTATGCTTACCCTTCATAATCCAGTTGAGGTAATACCGGGATTTTTTAATATAACCTATATTTACAACCCGGGAGCGGCTTTCGGTCTTTTCGGTAATATTACTGAAACACTCAGGCTGACTATTTTGATTGGAGTTTCAATTATTGCGTTCGCAATCCTTTTTTATATGTACATAAAAATCAAGGATAGGGATAATCTTATTCTTATCCCTATTGCCATGATAATCGGAGGCGCAGTTGGGAATCTTATAGACCGTGTCAGATTTCAGATGGTGGTAGACTTCCTTGATTTTTACTGGGGACGATTCCACTGGCCTGCTTTTAATATAGCAGACTCCGCTATAACAGTGGGGACGATTATACTTGTTGTTACCATACTATTCACGGAGAAAAGACAAATATTAAATGTCTGAGTAGCGCCGACCTTCATGGTCGGCATTTTCGGGATGACATGGAGGCTGTACTTTCAAATGAACAAGGCTTGGGAAAGATTATTCAGTAAAGCAATAATGACACTCGAAGAGGGTAACTGGCTCAGGGCAGTCCAATACCTCAAGAGATCATGTGAATTATATCCGGATGAGGTAGATGCCCATTGCGAACTTGCTGATATATATTTACAACTGGGGCATATTGATGCTGCACATGAGGTTGTACAACAGGCGCTGGCAGTTGATCCCTTAAACGCTTCATGTAATTTTCTACTTGGCAATATTTATCTCGCGCAGGGAAGGGTAAGGGATGCGCTGAAGATATATCTTTATCTGGAAAAAATTTCTGACGAGCCATCTCCGGAACTCCTGTTTAATATAGCTAATGCATTTGACAAAAAGGGGGATAAAAAGAAGGCGCTTAACTACGCAATGTACGCTACTGAAGAAGACCCCTCTTATATTGAGGCATATGAACTCACAGGCAAACTTTTCTTTGATATGGGGGATTTAACTGAAGCAAAAACCGCCTATCAGGAAATCCTTACTATAGAGCGAAATAATATAAATGCCCGCCAGATGCTGTATGTTATTTATACAAGGGAGAATAGAATCTTAGAGAAAAAATAAGTATTATGCCTATAGTGAGGGTACTCCAGGTATCTCCCAATAATGCATCCAAAAGGATAGACCAGTACTTATCAAACCTTTTACCCATGTCGCGAACCGCTGTCCAGAGATTACTCAAATTAAATCTTATAACCGTTAATAGTGAGCCTGTTAAGGCAAATTACAAGACCCGTCCGGATGATGAAATAAGGATAGAAATTCCAGGACCGACACCTGTCCCTTTGGCGCCGGAAGCTATTTCACTCGATATTATTTATGAGGATGAACATCTTCTGATTGTAAATAAACCGTCCGGCATGGTTGTACATCCTTCCCCGGGGCATAACAGCGGTACATTAATAAACGCCCTTCTGCATCATTGCAAAGACCTCAAGGGAATTGGTGGACGTGAGCGTCCCGGTTTAGTCCACAGGCTTGATAAAGACACGTCCGGTGTCCTTGTTATTGCAAAGAGTGATTTTGTGCACCAGCATTTATCACAACAATTCAAGCTGCACACAGTCAACAGGGTATATATTGCGTTAGTTCAGGGTGTTATGAAAAAAAACAGGGGTGAGATTGATCTGCCTATCGGCAGAGATACAAAGGACAGGAAGAAGATTTCTCCACGTACAGTAAAACCCAGGCTTGCCAAAACTAACTTCAGGGTAATAAAGCGGTTTAAGGATGCAACACTCGTAGAGCTGAAACCGGAGACAGGCAGGACACACCAGTTGAGGGTGCACCTCTTGCATCTTAACCACCCTGTTGCAGGAGACCGCATTTATGGCGGAAGGGGGCATTCAAAGATTGGAGGAATAAAGATAGAGAGGCTTATGCTGCATGCCATGAAACTCGGCATCACCCATCCTATAACCGGAGAATATTTGGAATTTGAACCACCGATACCGGCTGAAATGAGGAGAATAATCGAGTGCTTTCAAGCAAAATAAATTATTGACAAAGGAATTTTAGAAATGTTAGTATTCTAATAATAATCTCATATTATTAAGAAAGGAGTAAGAAGTATGGCGCTGCTTATTAACGAAGAATGTATTGCCTGTGCTGCTTGTTTACCTGAATGCCCTAATGAGGCAATTAGTGAAGGGGATATTTATATAATTGACCCTGATAAATGTACTGAATGTGTGGGACATTATGATGAACCACAGTGTGTTGCTGTATGCCCGGTAGATAATTGCATAGTCCCGGATCCGGGTCGTAAAGAATCAAAGGATGAGCTTCAGACCAAATACGAGCGGTTAGTGGCCAAATAAGAATAATTTCTTACTTAGTCAAATGTTGACTTATGTTTATTCCAAAAGCGGCTGGATCTAATTCCCTGGCAATCGAATACTTGTAGCGCCCGTTTTCATCTTTTTCCGATGCCAGATCTATAAGGGTTGGATTTTGTGGCTTTTTATTATCATCCAATATTATGCGAACCTGGGGACGCAATAGTAGCTGACGATTCACTGAAACAACTATCCCACATTGACCGGTGTTTAGTTCAACCACCGAACTAAATGGATAAATACCAATACACTGTACAAACATCTCTATCAACGCTTTATCAAAGATGGTATCTCCCCATTCATACATCATTTTAACCGTAGAATGGCAGCTTGCTGCCTTATGATATACCCTGTCATATGTCAGGGCATCGTATACATCAGCAATGCTCGCGATCTGTCCGGCAAGACTGATTTTATCTCCGGAAAGTCCGTTTGGGTAACCTGTCCCATTAAACCGTTCATGATGCTGCAATGCAACTAACATGGCTTCTTCGGGTATGTGATCATGTTTTCGTAATATCTCTGCCCCTAAGTTAACATGGCGCTTCATAATCTCGTACTCTTCCTCTGTGTATTTACCCGGCTTATTAAGAATACTCTCCGGAATCATCGTCTTTCCTATGTCATGCAATATGCCGCCGAATCCTATATTTTCCAATTGTTTTTTCGACATCCCGAGGTGACGCCCGAAAGAGACCGCAAGTATACAGATATTAACACAATGCATAAATGTATAGTCATCATAATCTTTAAGATTGGTAAGGCATAATAACGCATCTCTGTTCCTGAAGACGCTGTCAACAATATCTCC
>MHEI01000082.1:5758-10196 GCA_001805165.1 Nitrospirae bacterium RBG_16_43_11
CATCATTAACCTCAATTGCCTTACCCATCCGCGCATCATTAAAGATATTCTTTACGACATTGGAAACATTATTCCGTATTTCCATTGCGCGGGGTAATTCTTCTTCTATCTTGACGGGATCAGCATATTCAGGTTGAACCGGGGGGCTCTGTGGCTCCTTTGACACCTCTGTCAGGTGAGACTTTTCACTATTATTCAGAATAGCTTCTTCCTCGTAGTCAGCGCCTTTCTCCGTATTTATAGTTACATGTCGTATCCCATGACTGACCAGCTTATCAATGTGAGCCTGCTTCTTTAGCAATTTCTTATGAAAGAAAAATGGTGAATCAATCCATGGACGGTCAAGCTCTTCCACAAACATTCCTATTTTTAGTTTCTGTATAGGTATCTTTTTAGATGGCATACTCTGTTTTTAGCCTTAATGCAAAATGGTTATTTTTTCAGCGCAAACAAAGTACTATTTCGGATAAACTTACGAAGAGATTAAAGCTTGCAGACTATCTTGACTATCCTGTCCTGTCTTCTGTCGCTGTTACGCCGGTCAGTATCACCAAAACTATTCCTGCCAGCCCTTCTGTCAATCCCTGACCTCTTCTCAATAATACATGACTTCAGTTCAATGACCTTGGACAGTAACGCTTCATCATATGAATAGTTCTCAATACCTGTGATTAATGCCCCCATGCTCCGGCGGGTCTCCAGATGCATCTCAGAGAGGATATCAAAATATGGTTCCTGTGGCAGCTTGATAATCTCATTGAAAATACCCTGGATTTCGAGGACTTCTAAATGAAAGGCTATCTTTAATGCACGGTTTATATCCAGACCATCTTTTATTTCTTTCTTGTACTTTTCAATAGTTGACAGGATTTCATTGTAATTAAAATCTTTACCAACAATCTCGTACGATGGGTGAGGCAGGGAGGGCATAATTGATATGCACCTGTTTAGTAAATCAATCTGGTTATCTTCACCCTGCAGCATTTCCTCCCATAAAACCCTGTAGCCGGAATTATCATAGAAGGATTCGAGGAAACATTGATAGACTTCCTCTATGCCATTTACTATCTGCTTTATTGAATCAAAGACTTTTTCTATGGTCATAGTAAAACAGGGTCCATGTCTGAGACCGAGGGGTTACGGGTCCATCAGTTACCCACTTGAATATGAGCCCACTTTAATGTTATAAATTTTAACATCTTTACTCATCTTTCTACAAGCAAAAATTGGAGGTCGAATGAAGCACGACAAATCATTAGAATTGTTTGAAGCAGCACTAAGTCTGATGCCTGGCGGGGTTAATAGTCCTGTCAGGGCATTTAAGGCTGTAGGCGGACACCCAATATTCATTGACAGGGCATCAGGCTGCCTCATGTATGATGCAGATGGAAATGAGTATATTGACTATGTCTTGTCATGGGGACCAATGATCGCCGGTCATACTCACCCTGCAGTTACTGAAGCACTGAAAGAGGCTGTCTCAAGGGGGACAAGTTTTGGAGCGCCTACCGCACTTGAGATAGAACTGACCCGTATGGTCAGGGATGCTTTCCCATCTATGGAACTTGTCAGATTAGTCAATTCCGGAACTGAAGCAACCATGAGCGCTATCAGGCTTGCAAGGGCTCATACAGGAAGGGACAAGATATTAAAATTCGAGGGGTGCTATCATGGTCATGCAGACAGCCTCCTGGTAAAGGCCGGATCAGGCGTTGCAACACTGGGCGTCCCTGACAGCCCCGGCGTACCTGCTGATTTTGCAAAGAATACACTTACTGCGCCTTTTAATAATTTTGAAGCCGTAAAAATGATCATGGAAAACAATGGCAGCGATATAGCATGTATAATTGTTGAACCTGTGCCAGGGAATATGGGTGTGGTACCTTCTGCTGACGGATTCCTCCGGATGCTGAGAGAAATCACCACGCAATATGGCACTCTTTTAATATTTGACGAAGTAATGAGCGGGTTCAGGGTAGCCTATGGAGGTGCACAGGAGTTGTACGGGATCACGCCTGACCTTACATGTCTTGGCAAGATTATCGGCGGGGGGCTGCCTGTTGGTGCATACGGCGGGAGAAAAGAGATTATGGAGAAGATAGCGCCATCAGGCCCTGTATATCAGGCCGGCACATTATCAGGAAATCCGCTTGCCATGACTGCGGGAATAGAGACGCTGAAGATACTCTCACAACCGGGGACTTATGAACGTCTGAACAGATTGTCGGAACAGTTATCTCAAGGCTTCAGCGATGCAGCTAAGAGTGCAGGTGCAACTGTTTATAATACAGGAGTAGGAAGCATGGTCTGTACATTTTTCACAGAAGGACCTGTCACTGACTATGAATCTGCAAAAAAATCAGACACTGTTGCCTTTGGAAAGTTTTTCCTTGCCATGCTGGAGGAGGGAATATACTTAGCCCCATCACAGTTCGAGGCAATATTCCTTTCCATCGCACATAAAGAGGAACATGTTGAGAAGACAATAAGGGCAGCAAATAAGGCATTCAGGAAAGCAGGTAGATAGACTGAAGGTTCGTAAGGCGTCGGTAATAGCCTTCAGCCTTCTTTACCTGTAATTTTCAAACTGCATATCTATCCCAAAATCCCTCTCGCGGAGAAGTTTGATTATCGCCTGGAGATCATCCCTGTTCTTTCCTGTGACCCTGACCTGGTCACCCTGTATCTGTGACTGTACTTTAAGCCTGGTTTCCTTTATTACCTTAACAACCTCTTTTGCCTTCTCAGAAGGGATCCCCTGCTGTAACTTAATGTTCTGTTTAACTGTACCACCAAGCGCAGACTCAATCTTTTCGTATGTTAATGCCTTAAGGGAAATCCCACGCTTTACTAATTTTGACTGAAGTATGTCAATCAAACTCTTTAACTTATATTCATCATCAGAACTCACCAGTATCTCATTATTCTTCTCTTCAAGCTTTATCTCACTCTTACTCCCCTTGAAATCAAACCTCTGTGCAACCTCCTTCATTGCCTGCTCAATAGCATTCTTTATCTCCTGCATCTCTATCTTTGAAACAATATCAAACGAATTTTCTGATGACATATTAAACCTCCTTTTTAACCCCTCCCTATTATTCCTGCCTTGTAAACATCACAACTGCAAGCGCAGTCATTACCAAACCAAATATACCCATTACTAACAGATCTGTAAATAACGAAAAATAGCCTGTGCTTATAGTCGTCCGCCTCAGCAAATCAACCCCGTATGTCATAGGATTTACCTTGACCATAATGTCTAACCATACCGGCAGCTTTGCTATGGGAAACATTGCACCGCTTAAGAAAAACATAGGGAGCATTATGAAATTCATGACAACTGTAAATCCCTGCATAGAGTGCATATATGCAGCCGCTACAATACCCATAGAGGTCAGTGAGATAGCAACAAACAGCATCAGAGGGATAAGAACTATGACTGTCCATATACCCATATCAACTCCGATTATGGGTGCAAAGACAAGCATAAGGCAACCCTGAAGCGTAGCGACTGTCCCCCCTCCCAGTGACTTCCCAATAGCAACAGCCCATCGTGAAATAGGCGCAACCATCACTTCCTTCAGAAAGCCTATCTCCCTGTCCCATACAATAGAAATAGCGGAGAATACGGAAGTAAACAGGATGGCCATGCCTATAATACCGGGGAAAATAAAGACAAGATAGCCCTCATGATTCTCTGTCTGAAATGTTGTGGTAAGCCCCCTGGACAAACCTGTGCCAAGTATCAGCAGAAAGAGCGCCGGTTGAACAGTGGCCGCAATAATCCTCGGTTTATCCCGCCAGAACCTGCGGAGGTCCCTGAGCCAGATGGTGTATATGCCGGTGAGATTGCTTGTCATTGTTAATTCATCCCCCCCTCACCCTCGCCGCCTCATCCTCACATGGGCTTTTATAGAGTCCATTGCATCAACAGACTCTTCCCGTATCACATGCCCTGTAAGCTTAAGAAACACATCCTCCAGCGTAGGCCGCCTCACCCCAATAGAGTAGATCTCAAAATCAGTCTTTTTTATAAATGAAGGGAGAAACTCCTCACCCTTTTCAACTTCAAAACAAATATTATCTCCTCCATTACTGACATTATACCCATAGAAGCTGTTGATATATGCCGCTGCCTTCTTATTATCTGCTGCCTGAAGGTATACAATGTCCCCACCCACTCCCTTTTTTAAACTATCCGGAGTCCCGTCAGCAATTATCTTCCCATAGTCTATTATAGCTATAGAATCACAGTTCTCAGCCTCATCCATATAGTGGGTAGTTAAGAAGATGGTAATGTTCTTTTCTTCCCTGAGCTTATGGAGATAACTCCATATATGGCTTCTGGTCTGGGGATCAAGACCTAAGGTTGGTTCATCAAGAAATAATACCTTTGGATTATGCAATAGCCCGCGGGCTATCTCAAGCCTCCGTTTCA
>MHEI01000082.1:10238-13559 GCA_001805165.1 Nitrospirae bacterium RBG_16_43_11
GCAGTTCAACCATAGCAAGCATCTTCTCTATCTGTGACATGCGCTCATGGCGGGGCATACCATAAATCATCCCGTGGAATTCAAGGTTCTCACCGGCTGTAAGACGTTCATCAAGGCTCGGGTCCTGAAACACAAGACCTATTGACTGCCTGACCATGTGAGGCTGTGCCACCACATCATAACCGTTTAACACAGCCTTACCGCTCGTGGGCCTAAGGAGGGTGCATAGTATATTGATTGTTGTTGTCTTCCCTGCACCATTGGGCCCAAGAAATCCAAATATAGCCCCCGCAGGCACATGAAAGGAAACACCTTTCACAGCCTCCGTGACCTCACCGCCACGTTTAGCCCTGAACTCTTTTCTTAGATTTTCTGCGATAATCATTTCATAAATCTACACTAATACTCTAATACCTCAACCCCACTGGGTATTTTGAAATCAAACAGGCTGTCTTTAATCCCATTATTAAACTTTATCCCTGAGAAACTGAATGATACTTTATTACCGCTCTTCTCAAAGAGTGTAAGTCTTTCAATATGAGAAGTCTTTTTACCTATCTCAACAACTACCTTCTTTACCATTGTCATTGATTTCGGAGTAAGCTCAACTCTATAGAAATCACCGGTAGTATCTTCACTTTTAATAGTGAAGCTTTCCTGCCATTTTTCTATATTGGATAAGATCCCCATGGCAGGTTCTGCATCAGGATGGGCTGATGCCTTTTGAATAATAGCCTGCTTCTGTTCAGTCATATAGAGAATAATCCTGTCGCCATTTATAACAATATTCTGTTTAACAGGTTTTGCATAATCCCATCTTGCCAGCTTGGGCTTTTTAAGATACAACTTGCCTTTAAAGACCTTTTCATCAAAACCCTGAATGTAACTTTTCTGAACAAAGTCAGCGGTAAGATCATTAACATCACGGTAGGCTGCCTGAACTTTGTTCAGGATATCATCGGAAATTACCCCCTTTCCCTCTCCCCATAGGGGCGAGGGGATTGAAGCAATAAGAAGGGCCGGCAATATAAATTTAAATTTCACACCTCTCCCCTCTCCTTCCTCAACACCTCTCTCGGCTTCCCTCCTACGGATGGACCTACAAAGCCGTCCGCTTCCATCATCTCAACAAGCCGCGCAGCACGGTTAAATCCTATACGAAGCCGGCGCTGTATGAGCGATATCGAAGCCTGACCGGACAACAGGACTATATCGAGGGCCTGCTGATAAAACTCATCATGGGCTGCATCAACAGAACTTTCATCAGAAGAAGACTCTTCCGGTCTGTAGCTATACTCAGGGCTTGCCTGCGCCTTTGCATAATCAACTATTTTCTTCACCTCGGCTTCAAATATATATGCACCATGCACCCTCATCAGCTTGGAAGTCCCGGGCTGAAGAAACAGCATATCACCTTTGTCCAGCAGGTCCTCAGCCCCGATCGAATCAAGTATAGTCCTTGAGTCTACCCTTGATGAAACCTTGAAAGATATGCGCGCAGGGAAGTTTGCCTTTATAACCCCTGTAATGACGTCTACTGACGGCCGTTGTGTCGCTAATATCAAATGTATACCTGCTGCCCTTGCCATCTGGGCAAGCCTTGCTATAGAGTCCTCCACCTCACGTTGTGCCGTCATCATAAGGTCAGCAAGTTCGTCAACTATGACGACTATATATGGAAGAGTTTCCTCTTTATCAGGAAGCTTGTTGTACCCATCAATATTTCTGACACCTTTCTCAGCAAGGACACGGTATCTCCTCTGCATCTCTTCAACAAGCCGCTGTAATATCCAGGATGCCTCTTTGGGCTGGGTTATAACAGGCGTAATAAGATGAGGTATCCCTTCATAGATGGACAGTTCCAGCACCTTTGGGTCTATCATCACAATCTTCAGTTCAGATGGAGTTGCACTGAACAAGAGACTTGAGATCATACTGTTTAAGGCAACACTCTTACCCGATCCTGTTGCACCGGCTACCAGCAGATGCGGCATCTTTGTCATGTCAGTTACAATTGGATTACCTGAAATATCCTTTCCAAGCGCCAATGGAAGTCTCGATTTTAATGCCCTGAACTGCTCAGATGCTATTATCTCCTTAAGAAACACATCCTCCCTTAACTGGTTTGGCACTTCTATACCCAGTGTAGATTTGCCATGCAGCGGCGCTACTATGCGCACACTCCCGGATTTCAATGCAAGTGCAAGATCATCTGACAGGTTTACAATCCTTGACAGTTTCACACCAGGTGCAGGTTCAAATTCATACATTGTTATCACTGGTCCCGGATGTACCTCTACAACCTGTCCGTCTATACCAAAATCAAGCAGTTTCTTCTCAAGGACATTTGAATTCATCAGGAGTTCTTCTTTGTTTATCTTGTTGTCTGATGGAGGGGGATCGCTCAATATAGACAAAGGCGGAAGCTTATATGTCCCGTCTGAAACAGTATCACTGAATTCAAAGTGCTCCTGCTGAAGCACTTTGTCATTAACAGTAATCCTGTTGTTACGGGACGATTGCTGAATGATTGGCTCTGTTCGAAAAAGGTCAAGCTCCGGCTCCTCCGGCAGCGGTGCTTCATATTCAGGCGCTTCATTACCAGAGGCAGACCCTCTCTTCCCAACAGATTTTTTTTCTTTACCCTTTCGTGAAACACTATTCTTAAGAACCTGGATCCACTGTTTGAGCCTTACCCATAATGATGAGGTAACATCAGCAGGTGAAAATCCTATAGCTATTACGGCTGATATAACGACTAATGTAAAAGTTATGACATGAGCCCCGAATGTTGCACAACAACCTGTCAACATGGAGGCGATAACATCACCTATGAGACCTCCTGCAGGAATACCGCCTTTTATAGATAAAGATATCCGATCAAGATGCAGATGCAGGAATGTGGGAAGGGACAAGAACAACAGGCAGAATCCGATAATCCGGGTTGTATTGGATGCCTCTTCTTCCTTTTTGAACTTTTTCCAGCCGACCAGAAACAGGACAAACGGAACTAAGTACGCCGCCCCGCCAACAAGAGTAAAAAGGATGTCAGACAGATGAGAACCAAAGAGCCCGGCAAGGTTATTAACATTGGTACTGGTAGAAACAGAGTTGAATGACGGGTCTTCAGGGCCATAGGATACCAAGCTTGCAAAGATCAGGAGACCTGAAGCAAAGCTTACAAGTCCCCATATTTCCCTAACCCACTTCTTTTTTTCTTTTTTTACTTTTTTTTCAGACATAGATTCGGTACATCAAATTACACTTCAATAATAATCGGTATTATCATCGGCCTTCTCTCCATCTTCTTCTTTATGTGCC
>MHEI01000082.1:13591-15294 GCA_001805165.1 Nitrospirae bacterium RBG_16_43_11
ATTATCCACTCCTGCTTTAACTCCTGTTCCATCTCTCCAAGTAATGCGATAACGACCTGCCGCAATTCTTCTATTACTTCAGGATAATCCCCTTCATGGATAAATCCACGGCTGATAATATCCGGCCCTGTTATAATTTTTGCCGAACTCTTTTCTATCCCTATCATTACAATGATTATCCCATCCATACCAAGGTGTTTACGATCCCTGAGAACAATGCTGCCAACCTCTCCAATCCCCTTTCCGTCTACAAAAACCCTGCCGGAATCAACCTTTCCTGCTATTACTGCCCCTTCATTTGAAAATTGAGCAACATTGCCGTCTTCAAGTATCAGGATATTTTCCCTCGGAATACCAAGCCCTTCTGCCAGTCTTGCATGGTAGACAAGGTGTCTGTACTCACCGTGTACAGGTATAAAATATTTCGGTTTCACTATATTAAGCATCATCTTCTGCTCTTCCCTGCAGGCATGACCCGAGACATGTATATCCGATACCTGCTCATATAAGACATTTGCCCCCCGGCGAAAGAGGTGATTGATCACCCGCCCGATAGCCCTCTCATTACCAGGGATAAATCTTGAGGATAACAGTACCATATCACCTTCTTTGATCTTTATATGCTTATGATCATCCATCGCCATTCTTGAAAGTGCAGACATCGGCTCTCCCTGACTCCCTGTCGTCACAATCACAACCTGATCGTCCGGAAGGTCATTCAGATCCTCCATTGTGGCCTTGACATCCGGGGGATAACTCAGATAACCAAGCTCTTCAGCAATTCTCGTGTTATTAATTACGCTTCTTCCGTTTAGAATCACCTTTCTGTTATATCTTGCGGCTGAATCTATTACCTGCTGTATCCTGTGAATGTTTGATGCAAATGTCGCAACAATAATCCTTTTTTTAGCGCCTGCAAAAATCTCATTAAATGCAACGCCAACCTCACGTTCCGACAGACAATAACCTTCCCTCTCCGAGTTTGTGCTGTCTGAAAGGAGTACGAGTGTCCCCATATTCCCATAATCAGCAAAACGGTGGATATCCAGTAACTGCCCGTCAACAGGGGTCTGATCAAACTTGAAATCCCCTGTATGCACTATACGGCCCACCGGTGTAGTAATTCCAATGCCTATCCCATCCACAATACTGTGGGTGATCCTTATAGCCTCTACGGAAAAACTTCCTATCTCAATAACCTCTCTCGGCCTTATAGGGATCAGATTGGTTTTCTCATTAAGGTCATGTTCCTTGAGCTTTTCTGAAATAAGCCCAATGGTAAGAGGAGTGCCATAGACAGGGATGTTAATCTCTCTTAAAATGTATGGGAGGGCGCCTATGTGATCTTCATGCCCATGTGTAATAATAATGCCGCGGACTTTCTCCTGATTCTCCAAGAGATATGTAATATCGGGGATTACGACATCAACGCCTAACATCTCCTCTTCCGGAAACATAAGCCCTGCGTCAACAACTATGATATCATCACCATACCGGAAGACCGTCATATTGAGACCGATCTCCCCCAATCCGCCAAGAGGTATAATCAGGAGGGGTGTTTCATCCATATGCGGTTAATCTATCACTTTCCTGCGTTAAATTCAATCGTTAAGACATTACAATGCGCTGGATAGATTTGAGAAGTTAGATGACAGAAGATGATGCCTTTACTGTTATTTCGCTATTCCGGCCGCTGTCCCTGA
>MHEI01000083.1 GCA_001805165.1 Nitrospirae bacterium RBG_16_43_11
CGAACTCCGCCGCTTCCAGGAATAATATCACCTGCATCAGGCTTTGAAGCAAGTCCAATCTGAAAAGCTGAATACTCGAAATCATCCATGTAATCGTACACCAGCCTTGTAAATATAGGAGCTTCTATAAATTCCATTGTTATTTTTAATTCTACGGCATTGCCGTACTATTGTCAATGTGCAGAAAATATGGGAAGGGTCCCCCGTTATTACTCTCACCGTTTATGAGAGAAAGGATATGCCCTCTTCCGGCAGGTATCGGATGTCCACCATTATGGAATTTATGGCATTGCTTGCAGCTCATATCCCATCCCCCTATGAAAGTCTCGTGTATTATTATGGTGTCTATAGCAGCTCGCATCGAGGGAATGAGAGGAGAGAAAACAGGTATAATCAGAGTATCGAGATACAAGAGACAAAAGGCGCCGGCAGAGCAAGTTCCACATGGGCCCGTTTGATCCATCGTATCTTTGAAGTAAACCCAGGAATATCTCTGATACCGCCTTTTGGGATTCCATCCTCCCTGTGGAGCCTTACTTCCACGATACCGGGTATGCCAATTAAAAAATCCCCAGAAGTCCTGCCCGACCACTATTCCCAAAAACAAGGTGTTTACCCCTATGCCAGTGGGAAACCCGACAAGGCAGCTCAAAATAGGAAAATTTCACCCATGCCTACCTGATGGCCATTCAATACCCCCAAAAACCCTAAATATTTTCCTTGACGCTTTAGATTTCGGTGAGTAGAATGAGACTCAACTTTTCGATTTGCCTATTGAGAGATCAGGACAAATTTGCTTGTCAATCAATGGTTAGGCTGATAAAGGAGACACATGTCCAACTCTGAGTCCTCCTATCTTTTTGGCGACCAATGGATATTGGAGCTTTCTATCCGCAAAGTGAATCCAGATAATAGAAACACCTGGTATCTTGAAAAGACAGAAATCCCTGCCAGTTATGACACGACCGATATTTGGAATGCCCGATTCTGGAGCATGTTTCCAAAAGACGAACTCGGCTTGCTGTACTGTGTCGAAGACAGTAATGGAATCGTCATTTCCACGAGCTTCCCATTTCGTCCGACTGTGTCCTTGAAAGAGCGATACGGGAACTTCAGTTTGGCCAAGATACGGCGTATAGCCGCTAACTGGCATTCGTCAAAGGGGGAGCCTCCTCACGCTGACCTACAGAAGATCATAGATACCTTCGAACACGACCAATTAAGGTACGACGAACAGTACAGTATCGCGTGGAGCGAGTTTGTGCAAAGGCGTTTGCCACGCCCCCTATCTCCATTCTACTGGTACCATTACGTTGGAGGTATTATACTGGGTGATGTGTTTTTCTTTCGGCTTTGGCATCCAAAGCTTGGTTACGAACCTCAGCAGGAGTGAAGTTCATACCTCCCGCAAATCTTTTTTTATTAATATGGCAAGGAATACGTGTCGAGGGCCAGCAGAATTCCCCAGTCAGGGCCAAAACAATTCCCCATGTAGGACCAGAATAATTCCCCAGTTGGGGCCAGGATAATTCCCCACTTTTTCCATACAATGCGATAGGATTTATAACCATTGATAACCAATGGAGGGTATCCTATGGCACGAAGGGAGATAGTTATGGAAGAGTTGGTGGAGGTTCTGTATCAGTGGCATATGGGACGTAGCATCAGTCAGATTAAACGATCTTTGGGTATAGATCGTAAGACGATCAGGAAGTACATAAGTCTTGCTGAGGGTCATGGATTTTCAAGGGACATGGAGGTAGAGGAGTATGCGTATTATCTTGAGCTTGCGGGTAGAGTTCAGAAGGGATTAAAGACGCCACTGGCTGCCTCTCCTGCCTATAAGGCAACGGTCTTGTATGAGAGTACCATTGAGAAACTTTTAGGGCAGAAATTCATGGTGGCAAAGCAGGTGTACCGTATACTCATGCGCGACTATGATTATGGGCTTAGTTATTCCAGTTTCAAGCGCTACATGAACATGAAGTATCCGAAGCCACAGATGAACTGTTTACGGATCGAAGTAGGGGCGGCAGAGGAGGCCCAGGTAGACTTTGGTTCTGCAGGGATGATGTATGATCCTGAAACAGAGAGGATGCGCAGGGCACATGCCTTTGTAATGACCCTATCCTACAGTCGGCATCATTATGTCGAGTTTGTATTTGACCAGGGTCAGGTAACCTGGGTGAAATGCCATATGCACGCCTTCGAATACTTTGGCGGAGTAGTAGGGAGGGTCATTCTGGATAACTTGAAATCCGGGATACTAAAGCCCAGCACCTATGATCCTGTGATGAACAGGACCTATGGGGAGTGTGGGAAGCACTATGGGTTTATCATAGACCCTGCAAAGGTTCGTATGGCAGCACATAAGGGGAAAGTGGAGAGGAAGATGCCAGTGGTGCGGCAGCAGTTCTTATCGTCCGGTGATTTTAAGGATATCAAAGAGGCCAATAAGAAAGTGGTGGAATGGTGTATCAATGATTACGGGATGCAGGTTCATGGGACAACAAAGAGGAGGCCATACGAGGTATTCAGCACAGAGGAGAAGTCGCTTCTGTCCAGACTGCCGGAGGAGGGGTTTGAGATACCTCTGTGGAAGGAAGCACGCATCCATCCGGATCACCACATTGTGTTTGACAAGAGTTATTATTCCCTGCCCACCCGATACGTAGGCAAGAAGGTATGGGTACGAGGCGGCATGGACAGGGTGCAGGTCTTTTGGGAAGGTGAATTGATAAAGACCCATAAGAGATCAGACAGGCCAGGGACATTTAATACAGATGAGAGTGATTACCCACCGGAAAAATCAAAGTATTTACTGAAGAGCACTACTTATTATGATGAGCAGGCATCTGTGCATGGGGAGCATGTACGGCGGTTAATCAACGTAATCTTAGGGGAGCATGCATACAGGAACTTAAGGAAAGTGCAGGGGATATTCAGGTTAGCAAATAAGTATGGTTCAGGGGCATTAGACCTGACCTCTAAGCGGTGCCTGCATTTCGGGGACTACAGGATGAGCACAATCAGGAGGGCACTGGATAAGAAGGCATACCTGATTGCTATTGCAGATGACGATAAGACATCACAGATGTCAGGGGATAAGGCTCTTTGCTTTATGCGCCCTTCGGAGTATTTTGATCATACAAAGGAGGTGTCGCAGTGAATATATCCGGACAGATAGATAGCAGGTTGAAGTCGCTGCATTTGCGTGGGATGATAGATACCCTGGCGGTGCGGCTTAAGCAGGCTGAGGATAGTAACAGCGGATATATGGATTTTCTAATGAGCCTGCTTGAGGATGAGTATGAGAGGAGGCAGTCTGGCAGGCTTCTGACAAGGCTTCGCAATGCAGGGTTTGAAGAGGAGAAGACTATAGAGGGTTTTGATTTTAGTTTCAATGCCGGGGTGCCTTCAAAGAAGATACGGCAGTTGGCCGGTTGCTCCTATATTGAGAGTAGGGAGAATGTTTTTCTCTTAGGTCCTGTAGGCGTGGGCAAGACTCACGTTGCTCAGGCCCTTGGGCATGTGGCGTGCAGGATGGGGCATGATGTCCTGTTTACCAAGGCAGTCAAGATGTTTACCTACATAAACGGGGGAAGGGCTGATAACAGCGTGGAGACAAGGCTCAAACGCTATACCTCAATAGCCCTTCTCATTATAGATGACTTTGGACTTAAACCATTGACGCCTACACAGGCAGATGACTTCTACGAAATAATCAGTGAGCGGTACATGAAAAAGTCCACGATCTTTACAAGTAACAGAGAGATAGCTGAGTGGCAGGGACTGTTCCCGGACCCTATCATTTCAAACTATATCATGGACCGGATCGCCCATAATGCCCATCAGATTGTAATGACCGGGGAGTCGTATAGAAACAAGGGAAAGACAGGCGTAAAGAGTGGAAAAACTGAGAAGGAGGGTTGACAGAGAAAAACCGGCTTTCATAAATGCCTTGTAGTCTCTTTTTTGAAGGCAGACTATACCTTGATATGGATGTTTTACGATGTCTTTGAGGCACAATCATAGGGAAAGGAGGTAAACAATTCTGTAATCATAGTAGACATTCCTGCAGGAAGAGTTTTATAATCTAACACGGAAAAAGTGGGGAATAAATCTGAACCTGGGGTGGGGAATAAAGTTGAGCCTCGACAATACGGCCAAAGTACTGAGAAATTTGACAGTACCAGTGGTAAAGGAAGGTATTGCAGAGCAAGCCCATAAAATGTAGAGAGGAGATAAAAAAGGAGTAAAAACACTATTATGGACTCACGAATTAAAAAAATAAATTCACCGGAGGAAGATGAACTGGAATTAAAGCGTATTGAACTTGCCAGATTATCAGAGCTTCTGGCTGAAAAGGAACTTGAATTGACCACTCTGCAAAATTCGCTATCGCATTTTGAGCATAGATATTTAATGGAAGTAGGCATTAAATATGTTGATCTTGACGAGATAAATGCCAAGATTGCAGAGAAGATAGCAAGAGAAAACCCCCAAGATGCTGCTTTTCAGGAAAAATCAGAAACCGCCCGTGAGACTGCAAACAGCACTGCAAAGGAATTTCATTCGCATGAAATTCCCAAAGAAGAAGAATTTAGTAAAGATTTTAAGCCTTCTGAAGAAATAAAGAAATTGTATCGTCAAATTGCCATGAAAATTCATCCTGATAGGGCAACAGGTGAAAAAGAAAGGGAACATCAAACAAAACTTATGGCAGAGGTAAATGATGCGTATGCTAAGGGCGATATTGAAAGGTTAAGGCAAATCTTGCATGAGTGGGAATCAAGTCCCGAATCGGTTATTGGTGAAGGAGTAGCATCTGATTTAGTAAGGATGATACGGAGCATATCTCAAATTAAGGGCAGATTGAAAACCATTGAAAAAGAGATTAAAACGATTAAGGAAACTGAAATGCACAAAATGATGATGCAAATTCAGCAAGCAGAGGAGAATGGCAGGGATTTGTTAAGTGAATTAGCAGATAAAATCGATTCAGATATTATATTGGCAAAGGAAAGGCTTGAGGGTTTAGCTTAGAGGCGGCAAATGATAGATGATAAAGAAAAGAACGATCAATTGGTGAAGGCAAAAACATCCAGCCTGAAACTAAGAGATACAAATATTGTCAGCCGTGGTTTATCTGATTTGGCTTTGTTGGATGTTGAAGATGCGGAGATTATAGATGAGGAGAAACTGCTTCAGGCAAGGGAATGGTTTAAGAAGGGATTTAATTACCTTAAAAATGAAACGTATGATAAAGCAATAGAGGCATATACAAATGGAATTGCATTCGACCAACATTATGGCCCAGCCTACCGCAATCGTGGGATTGCCTATGCAGAAAAAAGACTATTTGACAGGGCAATTGAAAATTATAACAAGGCAATTGAATTAGAACCAAATGATGCCGTCGCATACCTCAGTCTAGGGAATGCCTATAATAAGAAAGGTCAATATGACAGGGCAATTGAAGATTATAATAAGGCAATTGCCATAGATCCGAATTATACCCAAGCCTACAATAATCGTGGTCTTACCTATAAGAACAAAGGCCAATATGACAGAGCGATTGAGGATTATAATAAGGCAATAGCATTAGACCCACATTGGGGTGCAGCCTTCCACAATCGTGGGCGTGCGTATGCTGACAAAGGACTACATAACAATGCAATAGAGGATTATAATAAGGCAATTTCATTAGACCCGAACGGTGCCATGGCCTACCTCAATCGTGGGAATGCCTATGCAAACAAAGGACAACATGGCAGTGCTATTGAGGATTATAATAAGGCAATTGCATTAGACCCGAATTATGCTGATGCCTACAACAATCGTGGGCTTACCTATGATAACAAAAGACAGTATGACAGGGCGATTGAGGATTTCAGTAAGGCACTTGCCATAAATCCTAATTATGCTGAAGCCTACACTGGTCGTGGGAATGCCTATTATGGTCAAGGTCAACATGACAAGGCTATTGAGAATTATAACAAGGCGATAGTATTAGACCCGAATAATGCTGATGCCTACAATGAGCGTGAGTTGCTTATGAGAAGTTGGGGAATAGGAGCATGGCAATTTCTGATTATAGGAAGGCATGTGATTTGGGGCTTGAACTTGGGTGCAAGAATTTGCAGAGGGTTTTAAGGCAGAAGTAATGTAACCAACAGACTTAATAATTATCGATAAAATATCATTCAACCCTAAAGAGTTTTTAATTATTCCAAGAACTAACAAAGTGACAGGTAAAGATTTAAAGGTTACAATTATGATTGAAAAACTTGATAGAGCAGGGTAGCCAAGACATGGATTGGTAGTGGTATTCAGGATTTTTTAATAGCATTCCAGATAGATGAAGAATTTCCGTTCTTTGTGGCATTCCTTTATCATCAGGGCTTAGAAAAGATTTCCAAGGGATATCTGCTGGGTCATAGGTCTGTTGAATATGAATCGCTTCCATTCCAACAAGCCAAAGAAATAATTGATCAAATTGTAAGAGATAAAAAGAAAATGGGGCATAATCTGAAAGGAATGATTCAAAAACTTATTACACTTAAAGTTTTAGAAGAGGATGTTTTCAAAAAGAGATACTTGATTTTTGATGATACAAAATTTAATACCAGGGCGGAATGCATTGAAGTACTTGAAAAAGCATATTTTGAGTGTCGGTATCCGGTACCCAATCCCTCTTATAAAAAATATCCTATTGCTGGCAGTAATGGCCACTGGTATCCAATCGGCTCATCGGAGCCAAGAGACTTTGCTTATCATACAGGACTGAAAATCATCAAGAAAGCCGAGCAAGATTTCAATCTGACAATTTCAAAGGATAAATCCACATATTCTGCAATGTTAAAAGATGAGGATTGGCTCAGATTTAGGAGAATATTTTTTGAGGATATTCTGTAAGAAATAAGTACTGCCAAAGAACTCAAAGGCATTTATGTGGCAGTGTACCCATGTTGCCTGACCCTGATCAATTCCCTGATATCATCAATCCCGATCAAGCACCCTTTGCCGAGGTTATTCTCAAAGATAATCAGATTATTACCTCCACTCGTTGCTGATGGTACAATAAGCCCCCG
>MHEI01000084.1:0-796 GCA_001805165.1 Nitrospirae bacterium RBG_16_43_11
CTCAATGATAACCCTGTCAGTTGTCAGAGTAGCTGCGACATAACCGCTTTCGAATGTCTGCCCATAGGCCGAGCCGCTAAAGATGTGCATATCAGCGCTTCCGGAAAAATCCTTAATGCCCCCTCTGAAGCTCATTTTTCCGCTGGTCTTCATATGTAAAGGAAGGTCTTTATAGAAGATGCTGACTATGTCTTTCGGATTGCCCTGAGCTATGTCCCCCTGGAGGTCAAACCAGGGGTCTTTGAATCCGGGTGCACGGAACTTTATGTTACCGGATATATTATAGATTGCATCACTTCGTTTAAATATCACAGGCTTTAAGGTAAGAGTTTCTTCAGAGAACATGAGGTCTGCAGTTATTGAATCAAAGGTAACGCCATTTACCAGTCCTTCCGGCATCATTACGACACCATTTACAACAGGCTTATCAAGCGTCCCTGAAACCTCGCCGCTTAGAGATGCGACACCATGCAAAGGGAAATGAGGTATATGGAGATAACCTGCAATATCTTTTAATTCCCCTGTCATGCCAATACTAAGATTAAGCCCTTTGTTCAGTTCACCGGAAAGAGAGAGTTTCTGATTTTCATCATGGTATGTGAGCCACCCCTTTGATGCAATCTCATTTCTGTCAAGGCCTCTGCCTTTAGCCTCTATCTCCATATCAAAGACACCTTTTTTATCAAGAGATGAACTTATTCCAGAAACATAACGGGACAGCACCTTATATGGTTCTAAAGACTTCCCTTTAAGCTTTACGGTATATGAAGGGATTCCATTCTTGTGGTCAATACGT
>MHEI01000084.1:936-2099 GCA_001805165.1 Nitrospirae bacterium RBG_16_43_11
GGCAGATTGCCTTTAATACCTCCATTAAATGTTACTTTGCCCTTTAATTCCTTCTTGCCGGGGATATTCCCTGCAATATCGTTCAGTAAAACAAACACCTTACCTTTAAGATCAACATAACCATCGCGTCCTACAAAACCGTCCGCTGATATATATGAACCTTTACGTGAAGAGATATTAATGTCCCTGACCTTTATTCTGTTTAATTTCTTCTCTTTTATCACAAAGACAAGATTTCCCTTAGCCTTGAGATTTTTATGAGACAGATACGGGTCCTTATAATCACCGCTTCCTGAAAGGTCCGTACTAACCTCTTTTTTGTCAAGGTCAGGATAGATGTAACCAGCCACACTCTTTAGAACGACATCTCTGCCTGTAACCTGGTCGCTGATTTTAATACGACCGTTTACTACCTGCATCTTGTCTATTTTCACATGCCATCCTGTCTTTGGCCTGTCCGGGAAGAGACCTTCGATATTCATTCTGCCGTCCGAATATCTTTTTATTACAAGAGAAGACTCAACAAATCTGATATTTTCAATATGGACTATTTTTCTCTGTAATTTAAGCAGGCTGAGGTATACCCTGACCTCTTTAGCTGTGAGCAGGGTATTTTCTTTATCTTCCTGCAGAATGTGAGCATTATTCAGTTGCCAGTAAAATGGAAACAGGCTGACGTGACTGCCGGAGAACTCTATCCGCCGGCCTATGGCATCTTCAACTTTATGAAGAACCTTTTGTTCAATTATTTTGGTGAGGTATTCATGTTTCAGATAAAGTGAGGCGAAAATTATAAGGAGAGAGAAAAAGACAAGGGAGACAATAGTAATAGCCTTTCTTTTCAACCGCTCTCCTTTTTCAGTATCAACTTTTCCTGGAAGCTATTTCGACAAACCTCATGCGTAAGGCATAAAGCAGATTCTTAATCAACTGATCTTCTTCCTGTGTCAGGTTTCCTTTTGTCTTTTCTTCAAGCATTGAGATAATATCTATAGTCTCTTTCGCCAATTGGAGAGATATCTTCTTTTCTCCGGTAACTGGATCCGGTTCTTCTCCAAGATGTATAAAGGCTGACCTCACAAGGGAAAATACGAACGCTGCAAAATTGACTTCTACCGGGATTGAATAGGGTTGCTCTCCGGTGCTCGTCTCTGCTTTCTCTT
>MHEI01000084.1:2130-3483 GCA_001805165.1 Nitrospirae bacterium RBG_16_43_11
TGACTTCTCCTCTTCCCCCTCTTTAAAGCGCCTTTTATCCCTTATCGTAAATTGCTCTTCATCCTGCATTGTAAATCACCTCCTGACATATTAACTTTTATCATAAAAAGTACTTTAAAAGCAATAAGGTTATAAGTGCACATTATTATGGGCATACTTGTTTTATGATGCATATAGTTCTGTGCAGATTAAGGTTCATAACACAGCATTTTACTTTATTTATAAGCAGTTAAAGATTGGCATAATTTCTGAACCATAGCCCCTTAGTAAGATGGATGAGAAGAATAAAACGGACACTTAGGAGCATTTTCGAGTGAAACTGCTATCACATGTAGTAAACCTGATATTCCCGACAAAATGTCAAAACTGTGATAGCACTGTATCTGCAGATGCAGCAACAGCCTATTTTTGTAAGGAGTGCTGGCAAGGTATTGAGCGCTTTGACTGTCCATGCTGCCCACGGTGCGGACTGCCGTATACTTCTCATCCTGATGCAGACAATAAGTCATATTATGAACAATCTGCGGCCGGTCATCTTTGCGGAAACTGCAGGGATAAACCACCCTCTTTTGACATGGCCATATCAGCCGGTCGTTATACCGGAGCTTTATCTGAGGCAATCAAGCTCTTCAAATATAAGAAAAAGGTACACTTAGGGAAAAAGTTAACGGAGTGGGCGCTAAAGTCCCCTCTTGTAGAAGATACTTTGCTTAATTTTCATAACCCTGAATATCTTCACACCACCCATACATTATTAATCCCCGTACCTCTTCATGTAAAGCGGCTCCGGGAACGGGAGTTTAACCAGTCTGCCATCATAGCCTCAGTCATAGGCAGGAGATTCGGAATACCTGTAGTGGCAAACGCCCTTATACGCCATCGTCACACAAGGCCGCAGGTTGAACTTGACGGTAAGGAGAGGAAAGAAAACGTTGTCGGGGCATTCAGCGTAGAGGATAGAAAGATTATAGAAGGCAAAGAGATAATCCTCGTGGATGATGTCTACACATCAGGATCTACAGTGAATGAGTGCGCCAGGGTACTGAAAAAGAACGGAGCTGAAAAGGTATATGTTATGACTATTGGACGGATGGCAGGATGAAAGGTCGTTGCAGGCGTATTATCGCCATTACTCTTCTTCCCGCAATTGACCGCAGGCGGCAAGTATATCTGCCCCCCTGCTCTTCCTTATAAATACAGAGTAATTATGCTCTGTCAGTATCTCCTGAAATCTTAGAACAGACTCCCCGGACGGTCTTTTATACGGAGCGCCGGGAAATTCATTAAACGGTATAAGATTGATCTTACAGCGTATACCTTTAAGCAGTTTTGCTACACGTCCGGCATCTTCGG
>MHEI01000084.1:3523-5737 GCA_001805165.1 Nitrospirae bacterium RBG_16_43_11
CTTCCCTTGCGAAGGGGAAATTCCCTGCACGCTTCGATCAGTTTCTTCAAAGGATATTTTTTATTTATTGGCATAACCAAATTCCGCTGTTCATCAGTTGATGCATTGAGCGATATGGCAAGGTTGATATTGAGATTGCTCTCACCGAGTTTTTCTATCCCAGGCACAAGCCCTGCTGTAGAAAGCGTAATCCTGCGTGCCCCGAGTGCAGGCCCCAGCGGATTGTTCAGGATTTCTATGGCCTTTGCCACATTATTATAGTTTGACAGGGGTTCACCCATACCCATAATCACAATGTTTGTAAGATGTTTTCCTGCCGGCAGACCTTTTTGCACACTAAGCACCTGATTTACTATCTCTGAGGTTTTCAGGTTTCTGGCAAGCCCGCCTTTACCTGTAAGGCAGAATGCACATCCCATACCGCACCCAACCTGCGTTGATATGCAGAGGGTTAACCGCTCTTCTTCCGGGATTAATACGCTCTCTACTCTGTGACCATCTTCCAGTTCAAACAGGAATTTCTCTGTACCATCCGAAGAAACTTGCTTCCTGATTTCTATTAACTTACTTATGTAAGCCTTCTGAGAGAGGAGTTCACGGATCTCTTTGGATAAGTCAGTCATCACATCAAAAGAGTCTGCACATTTACCATAGACCCAGTGGAATAGCTGACGCCCCCTGTACTTCTGGAGTCCAAGCTTCAACACAAAATCTTCCAGTTCAGAAAGGTTTAGGTTTCTAAGGTCCGTTTTTATCATTGGTTACAGCACATCAGAGATAATCTATATTCTACATCAGTATCGTACAAATAGTCATGCAAACATTTGTTTGACAGAACAATATCATACTGCTATTTTTATATAGCTTCAATATAAGAGATCCCCGGCAAAGCAACTTAAGGAGATCGTACGTTATGCCTTTTTTTTTGATTGTGTTACTTTTAAGTTTCTGTGCATATATGCCGGATAATATAGCTATTGCAGCCCAAAAGAACTCATGCATAGAGTGTCACAAAGACCTTCCTTCAGGTTCCTATACAGGTCATAAATTTTCCGATTATACAGGTTCTGTACATGAAAGGAATGGCATCCGTTGCGAGGCATGTCATGGCGGAGATCCGATGAGTGCTGATAAGACGACTGCTCATACCGGTGTTTTCAGATCAAGTAATCCCAGAAGCAGTATTTATTTCAAAAACCTGCCGCAGATGTGCGGAAAATGCCATGGAGAAGAGCTGGTTAATTTTTCAAGGAGCAGGCATTATGCAGAGTTGAAAACATCGGGGAGAGGGCCATCTTGTGTTACATGCCACGGTTCCATGGGCACATTTATCCTTACATCTGACCGGATACGTGAATTCTGTACTGTATGCCATAATAATCAAAGAGGCATTCTTCCAAACGTACCTAAGGAAGTAGCGAATGTTCTGAGTATGATGGAACTAACGAATACATTGGTGAGTTGGTCAGAAGAATTTGTTACAGAAGCGCAGAAAGCAAAAAAAGAGACTTCTGAGTCTGAAAAACAACTGGCAATTGCCAGGAATACCATTAAGCATGCAAAACTGACATGGCACACATTCAGGATGGAAGATGTTACGAAAAAGATTAACGACGCCTATAGTGCTGCGAAGAAAGCCAGGGAAAGTATAAGGTAGAATGTCACCTTGCGAAAAGTAAAATATATAATTACTATCCTTGCTGTTATCTTTGTATTCTTGCTGATTATTGCAGGTCTGGGATATAAGGCGTACGATTATACTGAGAATAATCCTAATTTCTGTAAAACATGCCATCTCATGGATACTGCCTTTGCAAAGTGGTCTCAGAGTGCCCACAAAGGTATTAACTGCCATGAATGTCACAACCCACCGTATATAGAACGAATCAAGATGCTCGTTTCATTTCTGAGATTCCACCCTGACAAGGTACCACCCAGGCACGGGAAGGTTATAGTCCCGTTTGAGAATTGCAGTAAGTGTCATCTTTTAAGGGAAAAGGTTGCAGGGGCGGCCAGGATTATGGGGACAGTAGGACATCAGAAGCACTTCTTTACAGAGGGGATTGAGTGCACAAAGTGTCATGGAACCAAACTCCATGAGTTTCTCCCTGTATCAGGTTTCTGTAAAGACTGTCATAAGGATATGTCAATTCATGCAAAGGTGATGAAAGATTTTGATTGCCTTGTCTGTCACGATTTCCTTTCAAAGTCAGC
>MHEI01000084.1:5811-11449 GCA_001805165.1 Nitrospirae bacterium RBG_16_43_11
AGAGGAAAGATGCCCCTATGCAGTTTGAATGCAGTAAGTGCCACTCACCTCATCAAAAGATCAAACCTGATGTCTCAGCATGTATTGAATGCCACGAGGATATTAAAGACACAGGTCTGCATATATCAGATTCTCATGGCAACTGTATGGATTGTCACCAGCGGCATTTCTGGAGGGTTAAAGACCGCACTGTATGTGAGAATTGTCATAAGGACAGAAAGGAGCATAATCCTGGCATCCGCTGTGACAAATGTCATCACTTCAGGGCATAAGGTGTTTCCTCTGTAAATCATTCTTGCTATAATTGAACTATGCGCACCAGAGTTATCCTTCTTTCTTTCTTCATTTTAATTTGTTTGACCTCAGATATATATGCCGGTGATTCAGCATGCCTTTCTTATGAATCCTGTTTTGAAGATGCTATAAGTCAGTATAACGATGGAAAACTCAATGAGTCGCTTGAGGAATTCAGGTTCCTGGCAGATAACCGTGAAGATATCAATAACCCTGAAATAGCCGGCATATCCTTGTTCATGGCCGGATATATCATAGAAGGGCTTGGAATGGAAGGGGCTGAAATATACCTGGAGCAGGTTGTCTCTGTTTACCCTCTTCTAAGTGATTATGCCTTATTCAAGTTAGCAGAAATAGTTGAAAGGCACCGTGGTCCTGCAGAAGCGGCAGAACTATATAAAAGGGTTTATGATTCATACCCTGATTCGGGTTTGCAAAAAAAGGCCATGCTAAGGGCTGCAAAAGCCTTTCTGACTGCCGGCAACACAAAAGATTCGAGAGAAAATTACAGGATATTTCTCAAATCTTATCCTAAAGATGCCGCAGTACCGGATGCATTGTACAGCATAGGTATGAGTTATCTGCAGGATGGCAATGATGCAGATGCACAGGAATTCTTTACCAGATTATGGCTTTACCACCCGGTAAGCAAGGCAGGCCGGTCAGTAAAAACAATGATTCGCCTTCCGTTAAGCGCAGGAAATATATATAAAAGGGGGGAAAGCTTCTATGATGCAGGCTATTATGAGGATGCGATAGGCGAATATAAAAAGTTTTTATCACTGAAAAAAGGCGTTTCAAAGACTAAGAAGAAGGAGGCATTCTTTAAAATAGGGATGTCATATTCTAAACTCAGGATGTTGAGTGAAGCTGAAGAGAGCCTTGAGTTCTTTCTGAACAGGTACCCTTATGATGATAAAACACCGGAAGCCGTGTATTGGCTAGGGAGAAATTATCTTAGGAGGGGAAAAGAAGATGCATTCATTTCCTCCAGCCTTGGCTTCCTGAAGAATTATAAAAAAAACGAAAGATACACTGAAGTATTGTACAGACTTGGGAATATCTATGCTGTAAGAAAAAATATTGATACTGCTGTTTCATATTTAGAAAGGGTTATAAAGGAATACCCTTTTAGCAGTTATGCATCTGACAGCCTCTGGAAAAAGGGATGGATATTATATAAGGCGGGGAATGTTGACGGTGCATTGCGGGTATTTAATAAAATCATTAATGACCCTGGTGAACACGCATATACTTCGCAGGCTATATACTGGAGGGCAAAGATACTGGAGAAAACAGGAGATTATCAGGCGATGAGTGAGGGCATATGCCAGTTATGCAGTGACTATGGCAGGTCTTTCTATTGCCTGTTTTCCGGATATTATTACGATGTGAAATGTCCTTCGCCCGAAAATACCCACCCTTACTCCTTCGATTTCTCTCAGGACAGGCCTGTCCTGAGAGAAGTCGAAGGAGTGGGGATGGGATTTTCGAGTGACCATCCTGAAGATCAAAGCCTCGCACGGATAAGGCTGCTCATTTATCTTGGCTTCAGGGATGAGGCCATCGTTGAAATACTCAGGTTACGAAATGGGATTAGTGATGATAAAGACAAGGCCATAATGATCGCATCTCTCCTCTCTTCGCTGGGAGAATATAATCGTGCAATGTACACAATTCGTCCATATTTACCATCCGGCAGGTCTGAAAACAGCTATGATATTGACAGCCGCCTGTGGCCGCTTATTTACCCTGCAGGTTACAGCGTTTTGATCAGCGAATACGCTGTCCGCAATAATCTCGACCCATATTTAGTATATGCCATTATCAGGGAGGAGAGCTGGTTCAATAAAGAAGCAGTCTCGTCTGCAGGGGCAATAGGATTAATGCAGCTTATGCCGGGTACTGCAGCCCGTATAGCTAAAGACTCATATGCCGGAAGAGAGTCTTTATTTGAGCCTGAGGTAAATATCGCCTTAGGGACAAGATTCTTTGCCGGGAGGCTGAAGCAATTTGAAGGGAATATCTTCCTTGCAATAGCAAGTTATAATGCAGGGCCTGAGGCTGTAGAAAAGTGGATCACCGAAAGAGATGGCGTCGAACTGGATGAATTCATAGAGGATATCCCTTATAAAGAAACCCGTGAATATGTTAAAAAAGTCTTCAGAAGTTATATGGAATATCACCGTCTTAACAAGGAAAATACAAGGATTGACACCCTATAGTAAAAGGTGTATAGTCTGTCGAAAATCTGCCGATTCTATCCTTTGTGAATTGAAAACAATAAGCTTTTACGGGAGTCAGACTTGATAGACCGTACTGATGAATACCATCCTGAAGGTGAAGAACATGCCGGTTCCCTCCTTGACATTAACCTGACTGATGTCCTGCAGGTCCTTTCTGTCAATAATAAAACCTGCACCCTCTTTCTCAAAAAAGGTGATGAGAAGGGAGAGATATACCTTAAAAATGGTAAGATAGTTGATGCCAAAGCCGGTACTATCAGCGGGGAGTCGGCTTTATTCTACCTCCTTGATTGGGAAGGCGCTGATTTCTACATAGGTACATCCGTTGAGGAAAATGTCAGCGTCCGGATAGAAAAGGATATACATTCACTTATACTGGACTGGATAGAGCACAGTGAAACCCATAAAGAAAAAGAAGCAATAAAGGAAAAACCTGAAACAAGAGAAAAGATGACGGTAGAAGTTGAGGCTGTTCCGGATGATACCATTGAGTTCTTAAAAAGATTAGAAGCAGATGGATTAATAAAGGCCGTTAATAATGCATCATGACAATAAGATAAAGGTTGCCATTGTAGGCGCAGGACGGGAAGGGTTAGAGACGCTTGCACTCCTGAGGAAGGACCCTGAGCTGTCTTTATTGATGCTTGTTGACCCTGATAAATCAGCAGTAGGGTTCAGACTTGGGGAATATGGATATAGATATACAGATAATCTTGACTTAGGTTTTTCACACAGGTTTCAGACTCTCTCCTCTATCCCAAATCTCAATTTAGTAATAGATACAGAACCTGCGAAGTACCATAAAGAACTCTATTCTCTTTACATGCATCCTGCTGAGATAATGAGCAGCGCTTCTGCACGGCTTATATGGGAAATCAAGTCAAAAACAGACATTGAAGAAAAGCGGCTTCTCATATCAGGGCAATTAAGTATGATTCTTGAAGATTTGAAAAATAATCTTTCTTCAATTCCCCATGCCCATTCAATGAATGAGGTTAGCGCTCTTATACTGAGGGCATCTCTTTCCGGAGTACATGCTGATTCAGCTCAGTTTACTATATTCAGCAAAGACGGGGTTTATAAAATCCTGAAGGATGTTTATGCAGGAGCCGACCTGCTCATCAGAAGAAGGATTGTCAACTCTTGCATAAATGATAAAAATGAAACTGATAAGATTATAAGAAGTGTAGTAGAAAAAAAAGGGATCTACCAGTGGGAAGCCGGAACTGTTATCCCGATAGTCGAAGACGGCGGTGTTACAGGTTTGATCTGGCTTTACTATACACAGGACAATATTGATTTTAAAGAGGATGATACTTCATTCATCCTTTCGCTTACACCTCTGTTCGGAAAATCAATAAAGGACTCTCTGGAGGCTGAAAAGTCACGGCTCGTAAGTTTGGAAGAGGGGCTTTTGGTTGAGCCGGTAAATATAATAAGATCTGAAAAGTCTATGGAGCAGAAGCTCAATGAAATAAATATCGCCTTAAGCAGGCTGCTTGAAGCTGATGATTCTCACATCTATGTGAGAGACCCTGCGACAGGCGACCTTGTATTGCAGGCAACCACTTTAAAATTTCCTTTTCTGACCGGGGATATACGGATAAAAAATGGAGCAGGTGTATTGGGTGAGGTAGTAGAAAGGCGGAAACTGCTGACACTCTCCGAAACAAATCTATCTAATGACGACCTTATGCCTCAATTTGCAAAGAGGGAAGATACTGTTTCTATCTTATATCTTCCCCTTGTAGCCAAAGATGAAGGAGTGGGTGTGCTTACTATGGAATTTACCAATGTCCATAATTTAACATCCAGGGCTATGAGGTCACTGGAAGATATCGGACAACAGCTTGCCGGTACAATCAGCAGTGATGTGGAAAGACACCGCATGTCAAGGAAGATTCTTAAACTTTACACAGTCAATGAGGAAGGCATAGAAATCCTCTCTACTGTTGACATTGAAAAGACTTTTGCATTATCAACCTCATCATCCGCTATGCTCTTTGATTCGGAGATATCGATTCTACGTTTATTTGAGGATCAAAAACTTGTTGTCAAATCAACCTACGGAATACATGAAGATAAGACTAATCAGGCCCTGCTCGACATAGACTTTGAACTATCCACCACTGTCTTGCAAACCAAGATCCCAATCATTATCCATGATCTGCCTGAATATGCTGAGGCAAGGGTTAAGCTGGCTTTATCCGGTGATTCCCATTACAAAACAGCCATGGTAGTTCCAGTCATCTATGAAAGAGAGTTGCTTGGAACCCTGTCCTGCTATAATAAAATGGCCCCTGAGGTATTCAGCAGTCAGGTATTCAGCGACGATGACAGAGAGATCGCAGAACGCTTTATCCAGTATATTGCAAGGGGAATTATAAATGCAAGACGTTACAACGAGAGGCAATCACTTATCACCATAGATGATGTAACCGGACTCCGTAATGAGCGTTACCTTCAGATGCGTTTCCCTGAAGAAATTAAACGCGCAAGAAGGTATAACCGGACTGTGTCCCTCATATTTCTTGATGTCAAACCCTCTGACGACGTCATTATACATGATGTCTCAAATATAGTTAAGGAAACATTCAGATACATTGACGTACTGGTAAGATTGAAGGAGTCAAAGTTTGCAATCCTGCTGCCGGACACAGGAGCATCTGTTAAGGACGCAGCAACCAGGATTGCTGCCAGCCTTGGCATATTAAAAGAAAAAAGAACCGGACTGACTATATATATAGGATACAGTACATATCCATATGACAGTGAAGATATGCACGAGCTGATTAAGAAGGCATCTAAGCTAAGACAGTATTAATGTTACCGTGAAAATATTAGAAAGGAAAGGACTTTATGAGCATTGACAAGATCAAAGTGTTGGAAGACCGGGTAACTGAGGTTATGGAGTATATTAAAAAACTCCAGAAGGATAGGGTCGAATTTGAGCAGAAATTACAGGAAAAAGATATTATGATTAAAAGCCTGGAGCAGGAGATTGCATCAGTTAAAAAGGTTGAAGATGAGTGCAACAAAATGAAAGATGAGAGGGGCGAGGTTCGCTCAAGGATTGAAAAGATATTAGACTCATTAAA
>MHEI01000085.1:0-71 GCA_001805165.1 Nitrospirae bacterium RBG_16_43_11
ATATGCATGCGGAGGATCAACATATACGAGGGAATAACCGTTGGTTGTCTGAGACTGTGTGGCCTGACTTA
>MHEI01000085.1:417-578 GCA_001805165.1 Nitrospirae bacterium RBG_16_43_11
CTGAGGGAAATGAGTTGTGTCCGCCAAATGGTTGAAACCTGTAGGTACCATCGCCCTCATCAGGACGGCTTCGGCCAACTATCACCTTTAATGTTGATGTGATAACCCCTGCGCTGACAAGGCTTGCCGCAAATGCGTCCATCGCTACTGTTTTTGCTTTA
>MHEI01000085.1:641-5973 GCA_001805165.1 Nitrospirae bacterium RBG_16_43_11
CCAAACTCCTCAACAACACGTGCAACATCACTTGTTGCTTCAGTCCTGTTTCGCTGTATCCCGTCATATATCTCATCATCAAGAAGAAGTATAGAGCCAATACCTGCCATGTAAAGGGAAAACTTTTTCCATTCCGCTGCTTCCCATTGCATCGGCCTTGATAAGGTGTATTCAGTATCGAGCAGAAGTAAGCGCCCATAGTCTTTGCTGAAAATGGTAGCTGTTTCATCTGCAAATACCCTCTCCGGCAAAATGTGTTGCATTAGAACCAGCAACGCAGTAATGATCAGGGCAATCCTGACAGGTCTCTTTAAGATCTCAGATTCTTTTACGTAAAGGGCAAAGAAGAAAACCCTAATCTTCAGCATGGCCAAATTTAGCATAACTCATTATAAAAAAAAAGGAGTTTCATGTGTATTTGACATAATAATGATTTTAGGCAAAACTTTCCCATAATGAGTAAAGCATCTTCTTATTCAAAAAGCCTCGTTTACGCAATCAAGGATGGCATCTATTTTGCCATTATGGGTGGCGCCGGAGAAAGCTATATAAGCCCGTTTGCGATATTTCTCAAGCTGTCCAACTCCCAGATTGGACTGCTTGCCTCAATCCCTCAGCTCCTCGGTGCATTTGTTCAACTGCTCTCAGTCAGCATCCTGAACAGGATAAAAGACAGGATGATCATTATGATTTACGGGGTCGTTGCACAAGCCCTTGCATGGATACCGATACTCCTGCTTCCGTTAATGTTTAAACCTTATGCATCTGTTCTCCTGATAATCAGTGTTACCGCGTATTTCATCTTCGGGAACCTGGCAACTCCGCCCTGGAATAGCCTTATGGGTGATATTGTCCCTGAATCAAACCGCGGTGCATATTTCGGATATCGTAACAGGATAATGAGTATGTATAGCTTAGGTGCCATCGCACTTGGCGGCCTCCTTCTGCATGGCACTCAAAAAACCGGCATGCCATGGGTTGGCTTCTCACTCCTGTTTGTTTCAGCGGTAGTAGCACGCCTTTTATCCGCTTATTCTTTATCAAAGATGGAGAATCCCGTTTATCACGTTGACGATAAGGATGACTTCAGTTTGATTGAGTTTTTTGCAGGCTTCAGACATTCGACTTTTGTCCGCTTTGTAATCTACACCGGCCTGATGCATTTCGCTGTAATGCTGGCAGGGCCTTTCTTTGCAGTCTACATGCTGAGAGACCTTAATTTTTCATACCTGCAATTCATGATAGTCTCTGCTGTAGCTGTACTTATTCAATACTTTACCCTGCACAACTGGGGTAAATTCGGGGATAAATTCGGGAACAGGAAGGTGCTTGAAATTACAGGTCTTACGCTTCCCATAGTACCGGTACTCTGGCTTTTAACAGACAACTTCTACTTCATATTGTTAATTCAGATGCTGGCCGGACTTACGTGGGCAGGTTTCAGTCTCAGTATGGGGAACTTCATATACGACGCCATTCCATCTGCAAAACGTGCGAAATGCTTTGCCATATTCAACATACTTAATGCAACAGGTATTTTCCTGGGAGGTTCAATAGGCGGTGGGTTATCGGGTTATCTGCCGGTATCTATATCAATCTTTGATACTCAGATTACAATGATATCAAACCTTCAGTGGCTATTTTTGTTTTCAGGTGTTTTAAGACTGATCATATCAATAATTTTCTTACCTACGATAATGGAAATACGGGACGTAGAACCAATTACATTCAAGGATCTCATATTCCGTATCTCAGCAATCAGACCAATTTCGGGGGTCAAATTTGATATCTTGACCGGGAATCATAAGAAGGATGGTAATAAAAATCCCCCTTTATCAAAGGGGGATAATTGAGCAGCAATGCCAGGTCTCACTTGACAGATGGAGGAGTCTGTTTCTTAATAACTATCTTATCCCCGGGATATTCAATTAACACCATATCATCTGATATCCTCTCACTCCTCACAGCCCCATCAATCTTGCTTTCTACCTTTACCGGCTGGTACTTTTCAACTACCTTTTTCAGTGTTTTATTTGCGTGCTCAAGTATCTCTATGACTGCATTCAGTGCATGTTGTAATTCAGTGACTGCCGACTTCCAGTCCTGCTTTGCCATATAGTAGTTAAACTTTGCAAGGTGAAGCTCCATTGCTATCTTGGATGTCTGTGGGTCACGCATCTTCTGTCCGTCTTCCATTGTAGTCTCCTTTGCTATTCAATGATGTTTATTCCCGGTCCACAAATGCCATATAGTTTTATTCTGCAAAATCCGTGCAAGATAGTTGTTCCCCCCATTTTTACTTAGAAAATCAATATGATGTGGTTAGAATACCAAGTCTACAGAAGAATAGATGATTACTTTTGCTACAATTGGTGAGATTTGTAGATTTTTTATACGCCCTTCCTGATTTATTCTACGAGCTCAATTCATCCATATTGGAGAGAACATCAGGTGGAGTTACTAATCTAACCGCATCAGCAGAATAAGGGAGACTTACGGGGATAAGAATGGTCTTGCCTTTAACAATCTTGTTTCTTTTGCTAAGCTTATTAACTTTTCTAATAGAAGAAACCGTAGTATCAAACTTTTTTGCAATTTTACTTACACTGTCTCCTTTTATAACCTTGTATTCCTTAAATACTACCCTCTCGTAAGGCAGAAGCCTATTATAATTCTCTATGAAAACAGTTCCGATACCCTCCGGCAAACGTAAAATATACCTGGATTCGCTCAAAGGTGTAATATTGCCCTTCAATTCCGGATTAATATAATGCAGCAACTCATAATTAATACCTGAGTGTTCTGCAACAGCGTGTACATCCATCCCGCCGGGTACCTCAAGTAAATCATATTTAAATGCAGGAACTTCCATAAATGTAAACCCGAATGCCTCCGGATTCCTGGCTATTATCATTGCTGCCATAAACTTGGGGATGTAGTTTTTTGTCTCAGCCGCCAACGCCCTGCTCTGTCCTATTTCCCAGAATGTTGATGATCCGCTTTTATCAAGCACCCTTTTTATCTTTCCACTCCCGGCATTATAAGATGCCAGTGCAAGTGGCCATGTACCGAAGGTCTCATATAAGTCCTTTAGATGAAGGGCCGCCGCCTTTGTAGATTTCACGGGATCCCTCCTTTCATCAATCCAACCGTTCACCCTGAGTCCGTAACTCGCCCCGGTTGCCGCCATAAACTGCCACATCCCTGTAGCCCTGGCACGTGATCTGGCATTTACGTTAAACCCGCTCTCAATCAGAGGAAGAAAGGCAAGATCTTCAGGAAGACCCTCTTCTCTTAATATTTCCTTAACAAGAGGCATATATGGCATAGACTGATCCAGCCAATGCTGGAAAAGACTGCGTCCTGACGTTGTAAAATAATTCATATACTTAGCCACCTTATCTATCACATATGGCGGCATATTTTCTGAAGAATCAACTGCTTCTTCATTGTTGAAAATAGAACCATCAAGATATGGGAATATGGAAAAAGGATCCTCAGCGCAGACAATATCCACCCTTGCCGCAACAATAATCAGGACTAACCACAACAACACCACACTACGGCTAATGAGCGATTTAAATATATTAAATGTATTCAAGGCAGGGCTATTATAATAAAATAGGTAGTCGAAATGCAACTCATTTTATCTGCATGTAAAATCATGGCATAAAAATTGCGTTGCTTCTCATGCATGAGAGCAGACAACCTTGACTATTACTCAGAACCCCTTCCAGGCTTCAAATTTGTTGACCGAAGAAAAAGGACAACCAGAAACAGGATAAGAAGGGTCATTAACAGTTACTGGCTTGTCCCTGTTTTTATTCTTTATCTGGAGTTCTTTACAGTTTTAATCCCCCCGGTTGATTCTCCGTTAGAAAATCTTGTAAAAAGAAACCTGTATTTTTTAAATGGCCCTGCTGTCGTATACAACTTAGTATCAATGGATTTTCCATACACACTGATCGGGCACTTTAAAGAAATCGTCGTAGTAAAAAAATACTTTCTGGGCGTAGATCAGGTCCCATCTGCAGATATTTCAACAGCGCTCAATAATAGCAGGGAAGTTCAGGAAATACACAGAAGGATCATCGAATCACAAGGTTACCACGATACAGAACTCGGCGGCATAGCTACTATATCTTACGGGGATAATGGTCCAAAACTTCACCTGTATGAGATTACGTCTGTAAACAAGACCTTCTCAGACAGTCTTAAAACAGCTTCCGGATCATCGGTTGGTAAAATCCTAACCCTCTTGCAGGAAAAAGAAAACAGGGAGATACTTGCAAAGGTTGAAATTGATGAAGACATAATAACAGGATTAGTTGATGACCTGTCTTCAAGTAAAATAAGTGATAGCAGCAAGAAGCATCTCATTCAGGACTTTATAAGGACATATGAGGCACATTCTCAGTTAAAGTATGTCCTGTCGCCCTTTGATTTCAAATCCTTTCTCGGTTCTGCCAGGATGGAAGGGGAATATATAGGCATATTCCACTTCCATAACGATTATATGGAACCGCCGTCAGAAATAGACGTAGCAAACAGTTACAATGACAGGCAGATCGTGCTTACCCTTTCTGACCGTGGTATTGCCCTCTACGATGTCATTAAAGGAAAAGAGCATCTCTACCTTCTTGACACCCCGAATACCAATCTGTAATATAATGAACGTGTTTAAAATTATAAGCATTATATTCACCCTCCTGCTATTCACGCACCCGGCATTCAGCTCAGAGATAAAAGAGCACTTACTGCCAAATGGGCTTAAGATCATAACCCTTGAAAATCACAAATCCCCGGTTGTGACATTTCAGGTCTGGTACAAAGTGGGTTCACGTAATGAGGTCACGGGCAAGACAGGCATATCTCATTTGCTTGAACACATGATGTTCAAGGGAACGCCGAAATATGGTAAAGGGGAGTTTTCGAGTATTGTGGCAAGGAACGGCGGTAATGAGAATGCCTTTACGAGCCAGGATTACACTGCATACTTCCAGAACTTCTCCAGTGACAGGCTTGATATATCCCTTGATCTGGAATCTGACCGCATGGTCAACCTGCTGCTCGACCCTCAGGAGTTCATGTTAGAGCGTGATGTAGTTAAAGAGGAACGCAGACTCCGCACAGAAGATGATCCAATATCGTCAATAACAGAAGACCTCTATGCTGCTGCCTTTAAGTTACATCCATACCATTCACCCGTAATTGGATGGATGACAGATCTCGACAATCTTACCAGGGATGACATTTACAAACATTATAGTGAATATTACAGACCTGACAATGCCACGATTGTTGTTGCAGGTGATTTTATTACAGAAGAGAT
>MHEI01000085.1:6011-10178 GCA_001805165.1 Nitrospirae bacterium RBG_16_43_11
ATGGTAATACACCCCGTGAAGTAAAAATTATAGAGACTGAACAAAAAGGGGAGAGGAGATTTCTATACAAGCGTGAGGCACAGTTGCCATATGTTGTATATGGATACCACGCCCCAAATTATCGGGATAAAGACCACTATGCACTGGAAGTGTTAAGTAATATATTATCGGGAGGCAAAAGTTCGAGGCTGTATCAGAGCATCGTTTATTCAAAACAGCTTGCCCTTGCAGCAGGGGGCGGCTATACATCAGTACAGACCGACCCCGAACTTTTTTACTTTTATGCACAACTGAAACCGGGAAGGACTGTAGAAGAGGCTGAGACTGCATTAAATGAAGAGATCGAACGGATTAAAAAGGAATATGTATCTGAAATAGAGCTTCAGAAAGCAAGAAACCAGATAGAGGCGGCATTCATTATGGGACAGGACTCAGTATTCTACCAGGCGATGCTAATCGGGCAACTTGAAACTACAGGTGCAGGAACAGGGTATCTGGAAAGTTATATTGATGAAATCAGAAAGGTCACGGCAGAGGATATAATGCGGGTTGCACAAACATATTTTTCGGAAGACAACAGGACAGTAGGTGTGCTTGTACCGCTGCCAAATAAGCAATGAGTTAGGAAGCAATGAGCGATGAGTAGTAAAACAAAACATATCATACGGATATTACCTGCCTTATTCACAATAATAATCCTTTGGGCTTCGACATGCCTTGCCTCTCCAAAAATTGAGCCACAGCGGGTTGTATTAAAAAATGGCATAACCCTGCTCTTTGTCGAAACCCACGCCCTCCCCATGGTTAACATATCTGTTGCAATCAAGGCCGGCGCAATATATGACCCACATGAAAAAGGAGGGGTAGCCGGCCTTACGTCAGCATTGCTTGATGAGGGGACTAAGAACAGGTCTTCAAAACAGATTGCAGAAGAGATTGATTTTATCGGGGGGAAACTCTCCACATCCGGTGGTGAAGACTATTCCTCTGCATCATTAGTCGTACTTAAAAAGGATTTAAAGACCGGCATGGACCTGTTGTCTGACATCCTCCTTAATCCTGCATTTCCGGAAGAAGAACTTGAAAGGAAGAAAAAAGAAACCATAGCCTCTATAATATCTGAAAAGGACGACCCGGGAGCGGTTGTCTCTAAGGCATTCTATAAGGCAGTGTTTCCCGGACATCCTTATGGCATCCCGGTACAAGGTGAAGAAGAATCTGTCGGCAGGATTACACGGGATGATATAGTCAGGTTTTATCAGCAGTATTATAAACCCAATAATGCAATTGTAGTAGTTGTCGGCGACCTCGGATATAAAGAGGCGGTAGCACTTATAGAAGAGTATTTCAGGCAATGGGGGAAATCTAAGATTACACTACCGGACGTGCCGGCAGTAACAAAAGTAACAAAAAAAGGATCGATACTTATTGACCGCAATATTACTCAGGCAAATATCGTTTTAGGACATACGGGCATCTCAAGAGACAACCCCGACTATTATGCAGTGAGTGTGATGAATTACATACTGGGCGGAGGTGGTTTTCAGTCGAGACTGATAAAGGAAATCAGGGACAAAAAGGGACTCGCTTACTCAGTGTACAGCCGGTTTGATGTTAACAAATATCCTGGAGCCTTTTCAGTAGAAATACAGACCAAGAATGAATCAGCACTGGAAGCGTTGGAAGGGATTAAGGCAGAGTTGAACAAGATCAGGGACGAGAAGGTTTCAGATGAAGAATTAAAAGACGCAAAGTCATATATTACTGGTAGCTTTCCTTTAAAGTTTGATACAAACGCCAAAATATCGAACTTTTTAGTCCAAATCGAGTTTTATAATCTTGGCCTCGACTATCTTAATGAGTACGTGAAAAAAATAGAGGGCATCACAAAAGATGATATAATGAGGGTAGCCAAAAAGTATATTGATACAGAAAATTATATAATGGTTGCAGTAGGCAACCAGGAAAAAACAGGATTGAAAGAAGGTACAAATAAATAATGGTTGCAGAAACACTCATTCAGGAAAATCATCTACAGCTCAAACAGATTATTGAAGCACTGGGCTCTGTAGTTGTGGCCTTTTCCGGAGGAATAGACAGCTCACTAATAGCAAAAGTCGCACATGATTCCCTCGGCAACAGGGCAATTGCAGTTACTGCCACGTCTCCTGCATATCCTCTGTATGAGATAGAAGAGGCGAAGAAGATTGCATCTGCAATAGGTATCAGGCATATCCTCATAGAATCGAATGAACTTGATATTGCAGAATTTGCCAGGAATAATACTGACCGCTGTTATCACTGCAAGATGGAGTTGTTTGACAAACTGAAGTCCATAGCAGATGAATTACACATTGATCATATTGCCTGCGGAACTACAGTAGACGACCTTTCAGACTACCGTCCGGGAATGGAGGCCGCTAAAAGACTCGGGGTACGAAGCCCCCTCGTGGAGGCAGGACTTACAAAGACGATGGTGCGTGAAATAAGCAAAATGCTCGGGCTTCCAAACTGGGATAAACCCTCATTTGCATGTCTCTCTTCAAGATTCCCATATGGGACAGAAATTACCGGGGATAGATTAAGTCAGGTCGGCATGTGCGAAACATATCTGCGTCAACTTGGTTTTAAACAGTTCCGTGTCCGGTATCATGGAGAGGTCGCAAGGATAGAGGTATCAGTTGATGAGTTAAAACGCTTTATGGAAGACCCCTCATTGAGAGAAAAGATCGTAAAGAAGTTCAAAGAATTCGGGTTTACCTATGTCACCATGGATCTGGAAGGTTATAGAACAGGAAGTATGAACGAAGGGCTGATACGGACTTAATAAATGCCTTTATACGGCGTTGGACTCCTCAGAAAATCCTCAACGTACTTCTTAAGTACGCCTCCGGTTTTCTTCGTCGTCCGCCTTGTCTAAAGCCATTTCTTAAGTCCGTATTCTAGTGAGGGGTGTTTAGCCTGGCAAGTAACTGCGAAGCATCTTCCTTATAACTACTCTCAGGATAGCTGGTCAGTAGAGTCTGCAGAGTTTCTTTAGCCTTATCAGCTTTACTCGATGAGCTATATGCAATACCCAGGTGGTAGAGGGTCTTCTCAACAATCCCGGTATCATTATAATCCGTCAGGACATTAGTAAACCGGACAATGGCCGCCTGATAATCTTCCTTACGCATATAAAAATTACCGATGTAAAACTCACGTTCGGCTAACTTATCCCTGCATATTTTTATCTTCTCCGTACTGTCATTTTTATATTCACTGCCGGGATAGACATTGACAATAGTATCAAATGCAGAGAGGGCTTTTTGTACAGGCTCTATATCCCTGTCTATGGACCTGATCTGCTTGAAATAAGAAAGCCCTATCCTGTACTGGGAATATGAGGCAGACTTATGGATAGGATGCAGCTCCAGGAACCTCTTATATTCCTGAATCGCCCCCGGATAATCCTTTTCTTTAAAAAGCCTGTCAGCCTTCTTTAAGAGGGCATCAGCATCATAAAGCTCTTTCAGACTGTCAGTAAGGCTGTCAGTTTGAGATAGTGTGTTGGTTTCATTACTCCCTGCGCAACCATTGAAGAGTAGTGCGGCTGACAAGAAGATAACGAGGTATGATACTGCAAATACTTTCCTGCTCATAATTACTTTGTACATTATTAACAGAAATTTGATAGAATAGCAAGGTAATTTTGCATTCTATTAAATGTTATATTTTCCCTCTCCCTCAGGGAGAGGGAAAGGCATGTCCTGAGAGAAGTCGAAGGAGTGAGGGTGGGATTTTCAAATGAACAACACCGCATACATCATAGGAACAGGCTCATATCTGCCGGATTACATAGTAACAAATGAAGAAATGGCAGGCATAACAGGTCTGTCCCCTCATGACATTAAAAAAAAGACCGGTATTATAGAACGCCGGAGGGCTGATAAAGATGAGGCAACCTCAGACCTGGCAACTAAGGCGGCTTTATCAGCACTGAAATCTGCTGGAGTGGCTGTGGAAGATGTGGGGCTTATTGTGCTGTCAACTACATCCCCGGACATGTTCATGCCATCTACAGCCTGCCTCGTGCAAAAGAATATTGGGGCTAAAAAGGCAGCAGCCTTTGACGTCAACGCATCCTGTTCCGGTTTTATATACTCCCTCAACATTGCTGAAATGTTT
>MHEI01000086.1:0-207 GCA_001805165.1 Nitrospirae bacterium RBG_16_43_11
CATCTATGTAGCCCTGGACATTACTAAACCTCCCAAATTCCAGGTTTGATTCAGAGATAGTACGCTGCAACTGGGTATTCGTGGTATACTCTACAAACCTTTCTATTTCATTATAGATATCCCGGTTGAGTTCATCCATCTGCCTGCTTGTCAGGGATAGGGCAGCTTCCATAAGGTCTTGCTTATATGCCTTTTCAATTTCATTGA
>MHEI01000086.1:344-586 GCA_001805165.1 Nitrospirae bacterium RBG_16_43_11
CATTACCAATATCGTGAACCAGCCAAAGGCGAAAGTAAGCGCCTCTGTCTTTGGAACGTTTACGAATGCGAGAAAGAAGACATAAGCCCCTTCTCTCAAACCAATGCCGCTTAAACTGACAGGAAGCATACTTACTGTAACTACCAAAGGTACAACGAAGAGATAGAACTTCCAAGGTATAGTCATTTCAAGAGACATGCCTATTAAGATGTGGATTATTATTATCAGTGCATGGAATATAA
>MHEI01000086.1:616-1628 GCA_001805165.1 Nitrospirae bacterium RBG_16_43_11
CAGGTTTTTTCCAGTAGGTTAAAAGGAGAGAGATCTTTTCACTGAATCCGGAGAGATATTTGCCGGCAAATATAGGCACAATAAGCCCAATGAAAACGAGCGTATTTCCCATTAAGATGCCGGCAGGCAATGAAGAAGGGAGCGTGACACCATTTACCATTGTAAGTGAAATACCTGCTATCATTACCAGGACAATAAGCCCTGACCCTCTGTCTGCCAGGACAGAGACAACCGCCCTGAGGACTTTTTTGTTCCCCTTGGCAAGATAATAGCATTTACCCACATCTCCGCCGATAGCCGTAGGCAGAAACAGGTTAAAGAACATCCCTATAAAATAGTAAGTAAAGAATTCACTGAAGCTGTTGTGAAACCCCATTAAAGCTGCAACCAGCTTCCAGCGGTAGGCACAAAACACCTGTCCTAATAAATACAGGCCAAGGGCTGCTATGAGGTATCCGACATGCACATGTTTGAACAGTTGCCAGACCTCAGCGAAGTCTATCTTCCTGAACAGGTATACCAGGATGGCTATGCTGACACCGGCTTTTAATAAAGTAGTTATGATCTTTTTCATATGTTCTGTATGCTAACTATCTACATTAAGCCTATCCCTTACGCTGTAAATCGGCTTACCCTGCGACTCGTAATAAGTCCTCACCTGTATCTCAGCAAGAATCCCCATGCTGAATAACTGAAGACCTGCCAATATAAGTAAAGTCCCAAATAGCAGTAATGGTCTGTTGGAAAGGCTTGCCCCGTAAAATATTTTCTGGAATGCCAGATAACCATCTACTAATGTACCTGCCATCAGCAATACAAGACCCGACCATCCGAATATATGGAGCGGTCTCTCAAGGAAGAACTTTAAAAATATAACGGCAATGAGATCAATCAGTACCCTGAATGCGCGTGACAGGGTGTACTTGCTCTTGCCATAAAGCCTTGGGTGGTGAGTGACAGTCATCTCAGTAATCCTTGCACCATAAATACTTGCAAGTACCGGGATGAACCG
>MHEI01000086.1:1664-7490 GCA_001805165.1 Nitrospirae bacterium RBG_16_43_11
CTCTGCCTTGTATGCCTTTAAAGAACAGCCATAGTCGTGTAATCTTACTCCGGTGGCCCTGCCGATTATCCAGTTTGCAATCACAGAAGGGACCCTTCTTGATAGCAGACGGTCTTTCCTGTCCTTCCGCCACCCATTGACAACGTCGTACCCCTCATCCAGTTTAGCGAGTAAAGCAGGGATATCAGCAGGATCGTTTTGCATATCACCATCCATGGCAACAATTATTTCACCCCTCGCATAATCAAACCCGGCAGACATAGCAGCAGATTGACCAAAGTTTCTCCTCAGTCTCAGCGCCTTGATATTCTCATATTGAGCACAAATCTTTTTTAGAATAGGAAAAGTTTCGTCATCGCTCCCATCGTCTACATAGATAATCTCAAATGGCCCACCCATATTCTGCAAGACTACGAGCATGGACGAGTTGAGCCGAGGAATATTCTCCGCCTCATTATAGACAGGGATGACTACTGATATCCATGGTTCATCAAAGAGTTTTTTGTCTTTTTTTATATCGTTATCACGTTTCATCTGAACATCCAGCTATCAGCCTTCAGCTTCCGGAGTGCAAAGTCTCCGGACTTTGCTTCCTCTCGTCATTTAAGCCAGTCAGGCCGTTTATTGACAGCAAGCGTGTACCCCCTCTGTTCATTCAGGATATAGAAATCCGGGTGTCCAGTAAGGTATTCTATCCCGGAACTCTTTGAAATAATATAAGCTATTCCTGATGATTCTATAACTTCAGTCAATTTATCCCGCTGACTTGACAACAGTATGGTAGCAGGCCGCTTCGCATAAAACAAGATGCTCGGCTTGTTAATTCCATAGACAACAAGGTTGTCAGTAGTGTCCATCTGGTTAGCCGCAATCCTTGAATAGTCTCTTAATGTTGATTGCAGGTATTTGTCAGCTATTGGGATCACATAAGAAAAGAGGAGGCAGGAAACTACAATGACCATGCCTGACATTATACCCAATGCTATTTTTCTCTGATGTTGCCACAAGGCCAGTATGAATAGAAATAAACCTGAAGCTATAACAGCAGATATGTAATAAAACCCACGCCCCCAATTAACTGGTTCCTGGAACTGTTTCAGCATGGTATCTGAGTCGTTTAAAAATGTCGTCAAAAAACCTGATCCTGCCGCTATAACAATCCCGATGATAATTAAAAAGATAAAAGAGTACTTTAAGGCTCCCCTACCCGAATATTCCCCTTCAGGATTAAGATACCCATCCCATAATCTCCCGACCATTATAGCAAGCGCAGGTGCAAGAGGTGCAATATATCCGGGTAATTTTGTCCTTGATATTGAAAAAAATATGAAGATTACAAGGAACCATATAACAGAAAATAATATAACAGAGTCTTTAGACTCAATGTATCCTTTCTGTTTTAATCGCGGGAAATAGTTGTATATCGCCTGAGGCAGGAAGGCGCTCCATGGAAAAAATGCAAGAAGAATTACAGGTATGAAATAATATACCGGTCCTTTGTGCCCTGATACTACACCAGTGAAACGGGTAACATTGTGCTTTATAAAGAATGCATCTATGTATTCCCATCCATTAATCCATATCTCAATTACATACCACGGAAGTGCAACAGCTAAGAATATTATGGCTCCGGATATGAGATGCATATTTTTTAATGTTTGAATGAGCTGTCCTCTCAGGATCAGGAAGATAAAGATAATAACAGCCGGCAGCGCGACACCTACAGGCCCTTTGGTAAGAACTGCAAGGGCTGTACTTAAATAGAATCCCCAGTACCACCAGCGGCCTGATACTGTTACCGGGGACACTTCCTTTAAGGAAGTGTCCCTACTATTACAGGTATATCCAAGAAAGAAGCAGAAGAGCGAGGAAGTTATAAAGAATGTCAGTGTCATGTCAGTAATGGATGCATGTGATAGCACTATCACTTCAAGAGATGTAGCAAATATAAGGGAAGTTATAGCACCCCATGTTGGATATCCAATCCAACGGAGAAGATAGTAACACATTAACGTAAGCGCAACTCCAAACATCGCAGACCAGAATCTGGCAGCAAACTCAGTCACCCCGAATACCTTATATGCAGAAGCCATCAGCCAGTAAAAAAAAACAGGCTTGTCGTAGCGATTTGTAAAATTATATTGGGGAGTAATCCAATCACCAGTTACAATCATCTCTCGCGTTGCCTCCGCATATACTGCCTCATCAACATCAAAGAGACCCGCTGAGCCAAGATTGTAGAAGAAGATAAAGATGCTCAGTACAGCAATACCCACTGGAATACTATACCTTCTAAGCATCACTTTCAGTTCGTCCATTCCCTTTGTAGTAACTATACGTCCAGTCCATATACCCAGTACCATCCCGGCAAACACATCTGAGGGGAAATGTGCCCCGACATAAATCCTGGATATGCTTACAAGGACAGCATATGCATAAAGCGGATATCGCATCCATGGATAGAAGGAGCACAAAGCGTATGCAAATGCAAAGGCCGAAGTTGCATGGCCGGATGGAAAGGCATCAAAACCCGGTGTGATGGAAGGACCAAGGGTAAGTCCCAATGCATCCATTACCTTTGGACGTGGTCTGCCAATAATGTGTTTGATAACCTGACTCAATATTCCGGCAGCAACAACAGTGTAGACAGCCTTTTTCCCAGCCGCTGCCATTTTTTCATCTTTCATTATGAAAACACCAGCTAAGATGAATAAAACAGATAACAGCGCCTGGATCCAACCCAGTCCGAGATAACTCAACCATGACATGATATTATTCAGAAAGGGGGTTTTAACAAACACCACAGAACCGGTTATACTGTTATCAATAAATAACAGGAAGACAAAAATAACAGGAATAATTTTACGCATCAGGTATTTTTCAACGGCAACTAATTGTTGACAACTAATTTCAATGTTGCTACATTCTACAGCAACATTGAACATAAATCCATACAGGAGGCAATCGGATGGCAACCATTAATTACATCATCAAAGTGGAAGACGCTAAAATGGCTCAGATAAAAAAGGCCCTTGAGACCGCAAATATTAAGGTAATCAGCATTATTGATATTTACAAATCAGGAGAAGAACAAACAAAGAAAGAATTATAGACTCACTACTCTATCCTTGCCATCCTCTTTGGCTTTATACAATCCGTCGTCAGCCTTTCTCACAATGTCATCAATATTCTTTATATCCGGGTGAGGATAAGTAGTAACACCTATGCTGACGGTAATCATCTCACCCTCTTCAAGACAATCAAATCTGAAATCCCTTATGGCAGTACGAATACGTTCTGCAGATCTTAAGGCATCCTCTCTTGCAGTTTGAGGAAGTATGACGGCAAACTCTTCACCGCCATATCTTGCAATCATATCCGTTTCCCTTACGCTCTTCTTAAGGATTTTTGCCACATCCTGCAACACCTTATCTCCGGTCTGGTGTCCATACGTATCGTTGATACGTTTGAAATTATCAATGTCAATCATTGAGCATGAGATTACACTATTATACCTCTTTGCCCTCTTGAATTCTTCTCCCAGTCTTCGCACAAAAAATCTATGATTGTATAATCGTGTCAGGTCATCAGTAACCGCCATCTTCTCAAGGAGCGCCTTCTCTTCCCTGATAATATTAAACATATGGGCATTCTTAAGGGCGACAGCAGCCCCATCTATAATTACCTGACAGAGTTTTAAATCATTTTTACTGAATCTGTCAACCCTTCTTGAGGTTCTCAGATAAAGTGAACCTTTTGGACCATCATAATAACGTATTGGCATTATAACAATAGATTTTATACCTAATCCAATAATCTTGTCCTTAACTTCTGAAAGGGTAGGATCGGTTTCCACATCACCTATGAACACCATATCATCATCTATTATTGACCTCGCTATCTCAGGATATTTTTTAAGGTCTATAGTAATAGTATCCAGGGCAGGGTCTTCATATGTAGCAAGAATATTGCCGACATTTTTATCTTTATCAATATGAACTATAGAGCATCTTGCTACTGGTATGACTTCAGATATCTTCCTTACGATAAGATATAGTAACTCTTTGGTGTCTAAGGTTGCAAACAGCACCTTATTAACATTGAGTATTATATCCAAGAAATCTTCATCCTGATTGTAAGGTTGGTTTTCCATTTTTCAGAATCAACTACCCGATGTCTACAATAACAGACACTCCGGCTTTTTCACCAGCTTCCCTGATTGCATCTGCAACTAATTTTCTGTGACATGAGGCTAAATTTTCCCAGCAGACAAGACATATTTTTGCATTGGAATTTGATTTCACCCAGTCTTCGATTGCTGACGCGCGATGTTTAAGAATAGTGATCATCCTTTCATTGAGCTTATTAGAATCCTTTGTCTTATTATATTCTATCTGGGCATCGTAAGTAGGAACAAAAAGCCATAGGATCGTTACGTCCCTGTATCGCTGAGGTTTTGTTGTAGAAATCGCATACACTGTATATCCCTGGTCTTCTGGCGGTATGTTATCAAAACTCCTTGTAATGAGACGCATTTAGTTTACACCCCTTCAACGTAACTTTATCTAAAAAATCGGTGTTAGTTTATCACACATTTATTTAAAAATAAATAAGTGTATTAAATCGTAACATGAACCATCTTGTGGAGAATTTATAATTACAACTATATATGGGATGTTTTTATTACTCTCCTTATCAGAATGTTATAACTTATTGTAATATTAAGGTAATTGATATGACTAATAAATGGGCAATGACCACATAAATCAACATACAAGAGGGGTAGACGACCCCATACAAGAGGTTATCCACAGGTTATCCACTTCTATTGTGGGAAAATGCTTATACCACGTATACGGTAGGATAAAGGCTTACATTCCATCTCTTGACATGAAGATGTTTTTTCTGTAAAGTCGTTATCTAAGAATAACTGGATAGTAACGCGATGCTGACAGCAACTGTTCAGTTTACGCTGAAAAACTGGGGGATCGTCTAATGGCAGGACGACAGATTCTTAATCTGTCTATCGAGGTTCGAGCCCTCGTCCCCCAGCCAACTAAACAAAAAGATGTAAAGATAATTATCAGTTCCCTGCAATAGATTTTCAGATTCTCAGAATCTTTTCTGAAACAACATCCTTCTTAACCGGCCCAAGAATGGCAAGTGACAGGTATTCAGTTTTAAACAGGTCATTTGCAAGACCTTTAATCTGTGATGGTGTTATCCTGTTTATCTCTTTGATTATATCATCAGGTGCATAAAATTTACCTGCGTATATCTCATCGCGTGCAATGCGGCTCATGCGATTGCTCGTACTCTCAAGCCCAAGCATGAGGTTCCCTTTCATCTGATTTTTTATTCTGTTCATCTCCTTCATGGAGATGCCGTTTTTCCTGATCTTACGTATCTCTTTAAACACAAGATCCAGCACGACCTGAAGTGATTCCTGACCGGTGCCGGCATATATATTCATTAGACCGCTGTCAGTATAAGATGACAGATATGAATAAATGCTGTAGACAAGGCCCCGTTTCTCCCTCACCTCCTGAAACAACCTGGAGCTCATACTGCTGCCGAGTATTGAATTAAGTGCATACAGTGCATATCTCATTTTGTCATTCTGCGGCAGTCCGAGTGTACCGAGACAGAGGTGTATCTGCTCAACGCTTTTATTCTTTACCACGAGGCCGTTTTTGAGTACAGGCTGAATCCTGTTATTTGCACTCCCCTTCCGTCTCAACTTACCAAGATTCTTATTTAATAGCTTTAGAAGATTTGAAAACTCAAAATTGCCTGCAACAGATATAACGATATTACCCGGATAAT
>MHEI01000086.1:7509-11472 GCA_001805165.1 Nitrospirae bacterium RBG_16_43_11
GAGCATACTATTCCGGCTTATGTCCTGAATCGTTTCAACACTTCCTACTATTGGCCTCGCAATAGGATTCCCGTCCCACACAAGTTTTGAGTGCATATCATGTATATAGTCCTCAGGGTCATCCTCAACCATCTTCAATTCTTCAAGAACGACCTGTTTTTCCTTTTCCATATCCTTCCTGCCTAATAAAGAGTGGAGAAAGAGATCGGAGATGATATCAATACCCTTGGACAGGTGCTCATCGAGGATCTTTACATAAAAGGTAGTTGTTTCCCGGCTTGTAAAGGCATTCAGCTCACCGCCAAGAGAGTCCATTTCAAGGGCTATATCATGCGCAGTACGGTGGGTAGTCCCCTTAAAGAACATATGTTCTATAAAATGAGATATTCCTGCGTCTTTCGCTTCTTCATCTCTGGAACCGACACAAACCCAGATGCCAAGAGATACAGATTTAACAGATGGGATACGCTCAGCTACTACCCTTATACCGTTATCAAGATGTTCTTTGCGAAATGTCGTTTCTCTCATTTAAGCTTCACTTTTCTCGTCCTTTATTCCCTTCTCTCTCATTGCATCCTTCCTGCTGAGGCGTATCTTTCCCTGCTTATCTACCTCTAATACCTTGACAAAGATTTCATCACCTTCCTTGACAACATCATAGACATCGTTCACCCTGAAATCAGCAAGCTGGGATATATGGACAAGGCCGTCTGTACGTGGAAGTATCTCAACAAATGCCCCGAAGTCCATAATCTTTCTGACTGTTCCAAGGTATATCTTTCCTACTTCAACTTCCTCTGTAATCTTACTTATTATCTCAATCGCCTTATTTGCAGCATCTTCATCAACAGATGCTATAGTGATCAAACCTGAGTCATCAATGTCAATCTTAACACCTGTCTTCTCGATAATACTTCTTATCATCTTTCCGCCCGGCCCTATTACCTCGCCAACCCTGCCTGGTTTTACCTTCATAGTAAATATCCTGGGGGCATGGGCAGAAAGAGTTGCCCGCGGGGCAGCTATTGCCTCAAGCATCCTGTCGAGTATATACAGTCTTCCTTTCCTCGCCTGCTCAAGCGCCCTGCCCATGACCTCGGTTGTTATGCCGGCAATCTTCATGTCCATTTGTATGGCGGTCACACCATCAGCAGTACCTGTAATCTTAAAGTCCATATCACCAAGATGATCTTCAACCCCTAAGATATCCGATAATATTTCAATATTGTCCCCTTCCTTTATCAACCCCATTGCAATCCCTGCGACCGGCGCCGTGATTGGTACTCCTGCATCCATAAGTGCAAGCGAAGAGCCGCATACAGTCGCCATAGATGATGATCCATTTGACTCAAGGATATCTGAGACAATCCTGAGTGTGTACGGAAATACATCTTTGCCCGGGATAATAGGTTTTATTGCACGTTCAGCAAGCGCTCCATGCCCTATTTCTCTCCTGCCTGGACCGCGAAGCTGTCTGGCCTCGCCTACACTGAATGGCGGGAAATTATAATGGAGCATAAATGCCTTGGAGGATTCACCTTCCAGCGCCTCAACGAACTGTTCATCATCTGCGGTACCAAGGGTTACAACTGCAAGACTCTGTGTCTCGCCCCTTGTGAACAGGGCTGAACCATGAGTCCTCGGTAAAAATCCAATATCGCATGTAATCGTCCTGATATCAGAAGGCCCTCTGCCATCTGCCCTTACACCTTTGGCAAGTATCATCCTCCGCATCTCTCTCTTTTCAATTTTGTGGAAGACGGTCCTGATATCCCTGCTCTTCTCTCCTTCTGTTCCCTCCGGATTCAGTTGGCCGAGTACATCATCAAGGATCATATCCATTGTAATCTGACGCTGTGTCTTGTTAGGAATAATCAGCGCCTGAGAGATCTTCTCAAGGGACAACTTCTCAATATCTGCAACAAGCCCTTCATTAATGACGCTTACAGCAACCTGTATCTTTTCACGTCCGACTAATCTGCGCAGCTCAATCTGTGCATCTATCAGTTTCTGGATCTCTGCATGTGCAAGCTCAATGCCTCTTAAAACAATCTCCTCAGACACCATCTTTGCGCCGCCTTCTACCATCATCACGGCATTACGCGTGCCTGCAACCACAAGATTAAGATCACTATTGTCAAGCTCACAAAATCCGGGATTAATGATAAACTCTCCATTAATATAACCTACACGAACTGCACCCACCGGATCATTAAAAGGTATCTGTGATATATAAAGAGCAGCAGACGATGATGTAATTCCAAGCAGGTCTGTTGAATAGCCGAAATCCGCTGACAGGACATATGAAATAATCTGGGTATCATTGTAATACCCCTTCGGGAAGAGGGGTCTGATGGGTCTGTCTATAAGCCTGCATGTAAGTGTCTCTCTCTCTGTCGGCCTCCCTTCCCTGCGGAAAAAACTGCCGGGAATTCTTCCAACTGCATACGCCTTCTCCTGGTAATCTACTGTAAGGGGAAGGAAATCTATTCCAACTCTGGCATCCTTGCTGGAAACGGCAGTTGACAGCACCACTGTATCGCCATATTTGGCAACGACAGCGCCATCAGCCTGTTTTGCCATCCAGCCTGTTTCAAGGGATAGTTTCTTCCCGCCTATTTCTGTCTCTACTTTTTGGATCATTATAATCTTTCCTCCTTAAGGCTATATCGCCCTGAACACTTATGTCTGTGGATTATCTAGGAGTCTATGACGGGACTAAGAGGCAATCTATTTTCTCAATCCAAGCCTTGTAATCAACTCTTTGTATCTGCCGGCATCTACCCGCTGGAGATACTGAAGCTGTCTCCTCCTCTGATTTACTAACTTTAAAAGCCCCCTCCTTGAATGATGGTCTTTCTTGTGTGTTTTAAAGTGTTCAGTCAGATAGGATATACGATTGCTCAATATAGCAACCTGCACCTCAGGGGAACCTGTATCAGACGGATGCCTGCTGAATCCCTTTATGATATTCTGTTTATCCTGTTTCTCAAGACTCATATAAAACCTCCCTCCATGAATGAATAAATTAACATTATTATATCAGAACTCTCTCAATTTTTAAAACATTTTTATCACTGCCATCCCTTGCTTCAGCACTGCTGCATATTGCTTTCCCTATAGCCTTAAGTTCTCCACTGATGTCTGCTACTGCAACTGTATCTTCCGGAAAGAAATCCCTTTTTACTTCATCAATCGCACCTGTGTCCAGCGGCCTGCCGTCCCTTACGAGTGAAGATCCACGCTTGTTAATAATTACAGAAGGCATCCAGCCGGTCATCTGCTCCAAACTCTTCAGCCTTGACACCAGATCACCGGAACGGTTGAGTCCTTCCGCATCTTCTACAGTCATTGCATCGCTGATAGAAAACTCACCGGACCTTGTCCTTTCAAGGCTGAACATATGGGCGCCTGGTCCAAGGAAGTCACCTATGTCAGAACAGAGAGTTCTGATGTACGTCCCCTTTGAACATGTAACATCAAATTTTACAAATTCCCCTGAGTGTTCCAGGAATTTTATTTCTTTAATAGTAACCTCACGCGCTTCTCTGGGAACCTCTTTACCCTTACGTGCATGACGGTAAAGAGGAACCCCTTTGACCTTCACCGCCGAATACATTGGCGGTATCTGATTAATTTTACCTGTAAACTTTTTGAATGCCTCTTCTATCTGTGCCGTGCTGACTTCGAATTCCTTTGTCTCTTTTACTACCTTGCCTGTTGCATCCTGAGTATCAGTACTAACACCTAATCTCATGACGACCTTGTATTCTTTATCAAACTCATTGGTATATTGAGCAAGTTTTGTTGCCTTCCCTATGCACACGGTAAGAACACCTGTTGCATCAGGATCAAGTGTGCCGGTATGACCTATTTTCTGTATTGATAGTATCTTCCGTAATTTAGCAACCACATCATGCGACGTCCAACCCCTGGGCTTATTTATGATGAGTAAGCCGTCCA
>MHEI01000086.1:11490-19250 GCA_001805165.1 Nitrospirae bacterium RBG_16_43_11
CCTATCACCTTTTCCCTGACCTCTTCAAACGACCCCTTTAAGAAACAACCTGCTGCCATGCTATGCCCGCCGCCGCCAAACTCCAGAGCCACATCAGCAACATCAATCCTGCCGTTGGAACGGAAACTCATCTTCCAATCATTATTGGATTGCCTGAATAATATGGCGACCTCAACACCTTCTATAGACCTTGGATAGTTTATGTAATCCTCGGTATCTTCTTTTGTTGTCCCTGTCTCTTTAAACATTTCTTCAAGGACAGTAATCCATGCAATCCTGCCATCTTCGCTTAACTTAAGTGTTGCCAATACCTGTCCTAACAGATTTATCCTGTTAATGCTGTTTCTGTTGTATACCTGCTCGGCAATCCCCCATGGATTGGCACCGTAACCGATCATCTCTCCTGCTATTTTCAATGTATGAGCAGTCGTATTCGAATACTTGAACGAACCCGTCTCAGTCATTATGGCGGTATAAATACAGGTCGCGATCTCAGGTGTAACCGGGATGCCCATCTTCTTAATGATCGTATAAACAATGTCTGCTGAGGCAACTGCCTCTTTTACATGATTAACGGTCCCGAAACCCAGATTTGTCTTGTGGTGGTCAATATTTATAAGAATATCTGACGGGATATTATCTTTATTTAAGAATCCAACCCTCTCAAGGTCACCGCAATCGAGCACTATTACAGCATCAAATCTCCTGTCAACTGTTTTGACCTGATGCACACTATCACTTGAAGGGAGGAACTTCAGAATCCTTGGAACCGGATCAGCCGTGTTAATAGTCACATTCTTTCCTATTGATGACAAAGCAAGCGCCATCGCCAGCGTAGAGCCTATTGCATCACCTTCAGGATTCATGTGTGTGGTGAACATGAAGCTTTCTTTTTCTCTTATTATTTGTATGATCTTATCAATACTCATTCATCTTCTTCTTTCTTTATATGCCCCAGTATATCGAGGACATAGGCAGCCTTTTCAAGTGATGTATCCTGTTTGAATACTATATCAGGAGTAAATTTAATCTTAATCCTGCGGCCTATCTCTCCCTTTACAAAACCTGCTGCGCTGTTAAGCCCTTTCATTGTTTCTGCCTGTGTAGTCTCATCGCCATATATGCTTACAAAGACCTTTGCATGCCTCAGATCCTCACTCACATAAACAGCAGTGACGGTAACAAAACCTACCCTCGGGTCTTTTAACTTCCTTGCAATTATATCTGCAATTTCTTCCCTGATCTGGTCGCCAAGCCTGTCTATCCGTCTATACTGTTGCATCGCATATAATTAATAATCAAACAAACTCTATATTATGTTTCAACAACTCTACCGAGTGTTCTTTCTCAATAAGATCTATTATCTTATCCAGCACACTATTAATATACTTTTTATCATTCCCGACACAAGCAATACCAAACACGGCTTTCTGCCAGAGATCATGGTCTTCAATCTCCGCAACTGAGACATTAAACTTTTGCCGTATCCGGTCTTTGATACTCTTGATGACCTGCCGTTTTCCTTTTAAAGAACCGCTCTCAGGGATAAAAAGTTCTATAGTGCAGAGACCAACGGTCATAAATACAAAATTAATAAATCAAAATTGAAAACACAAAATTACATCTTGAAATTTAAAGTTTGTTATAACTTACCCGCTACTTTTTCTATAAAAAATGACTCTATTATATCTCCTGCCTTTATATCATTGAAATTCTCAATCCCTATACCGAACTCATAACCTATCTGCACCTCACGGACATCATCTTTGAACCGGCGCAGTGACGATATCTTACCTTTATATATCTCAACATTATCACGTATTAACCTGACACCCGTAGCTGACCTTGAAATAACCCCATCCAGTACGTATGAACCTGCAATAGTTCCGATCTTGGGAATGGTGAACACCTCCCTGACCTCTGCCCTGCCCTTAATGTGCTCCTTAAGAGTCGGTTCAAGGAGACCTTCCATCGCAGCCTTAACATCTGCAACAGCATCATAAATAATGTTATAAAGGCGGATATCAACCTTCTCCTTTTCAGCAAGCGTTACAGCCTTTGGCTCAGGACGTACATTAAATCCTGTTATTATTGCATTGGAAGCAGCCGCCAGCATTACATCTGTCTCCGTAATCCCGCCGACGCCGCCATGTATAATCCTCACCTTGACTGCATCAGTGCCAAGCCTTTCCAGGGCCTCAATAACTGCCTCAACCGACCCCTGAACATCTCCCTTTATAATTATCTTCAGCTCGCGTACAACGCCCTCTTTTATCTGGCTGTATAATTCATCGAGTGTAACCTTCTTTGCCTTCTCGAGACCGGCAACCCTCTGCTTCTGCATTCTGTCAGTAGCTATTGATTTTGCGATTTGCTCGTCTTCGGCAACAACAAATGTATCACCTGCCTGAGGCACCCCTGACAACCCTATTACCTCAACAGGAGTAGAAGGATATACAGTCTGCAACGACTTTCCAACGTCATTAAGCAACAGCCTGACCCGTCCATAGAAAGTCCCGCAGACAAACGGGTCTCCCTGATTGAGTGTACCATTCTGAACCAGAACTGTAGCAACAGGGCCTCTCCCTTTGTCAAGTTTCGCCTCAAGGATAACACCTCTCGCCTTTTTGTCAGGGTTAGCCTTCAGTTCAAGTACCTCTGCCTGAAGAAGTATCATTTCAAGAAGGTGGTCCAGCCCTATCTTCTGTTTTGCCGATACTTCCGCAACTATATTCTGTCCTCCCCACTCTTCAGGCACTAAACCATACTTTGTCAGCTCTTGCCTGATACGTTCCGGATTCGCGCCAGGTTTATCAATCTTATTTATTGCAACAATGATCGGTACATTAGCTGCCCTTGCATGATTGATTGCCTCAATTGTCTGTGGCATAATACCGTCATCAGCAGCCACGACAAGAATTACGATATCTGTAACCTTCGCTCCGCGCGCCCTCATAGCTGTAAATGCCTCATGACCGGGTGTGTCTAAAAAGACCACCTTTTTACCTCCGGTTTCTACAACATAAGCGCCTATATGCTGTGTAATTCCTCCGGCTTCCCCCTCAGTAACCCTTGTCTTCCTTATGGCATCAAGCAGAGATGTCTTTCCGTGGTCAACATGTCCCATAATGGTTACAACAGGGGCACGGCCAATCAGTGTCTCAGGTACATCCTCAACCTCTTCTATGTATTCCTCCAGCTTCTTCTCAGCAGCAACCTCTACTTTTAATCCAAAGGCCTCTGCTATCAGTATCGCTGCATCAACATCAATAGGGTTGTTAACCGTGACCATCATCCCTATTTCTATCAGTTTGGCTATCACCTCATTCGACTTGTGTCCTATCAAATCAGCAAACTCTTTTACAGTTGTGCCTTCATAAAGTTTTATAATCTTCTTTCTCGGTTTTGTTATCTCAAGCGGCAGGGTTGACTTAGCCCTCCTGTCACCGACAGGGGATTTAAACTTTTTGACTTTCTTTGGAATGACCTTAAAGCTCTTCCATTTTTGAGAAATTACCAAATCTTCATCAACCTCACCTGATATAACTTTAATACCTTTTTTCTTAGGTCCCTTGATCTCTTCTGTCACATTTACAGTCTTTGCCTTTTCAGGAGACTCGACTACAGGGCCATGTGTTTCAACAACAGCTTGCGGTTCAGGAATAACAACATCTCCTTCATGTTTTGTCTCAGGTAACCCGGCTCCAAAAGGTGTTTCGCCAGGAGGTTGCCCGCCAGGGAAATCTTCCTTCAAACCCCTCAGTTCTCTGAATTCCTTTAATTTTCTCACTACTTTTTCTTCAAGCTTCTTTTCTTCTTCTCTTACTTCCTCTATACCCTTTTCCCCTGCTGCCTCCTGAAGTGCCCCTGTTGGCTGAGCCCCCTCTGCCTCCTCAACCCTGGGTTTTTTCTTAATCAAAATAGTCTTTGGGGTACCTTTTATCTCCTTGAAGGACTCACTTGCCTTCCCTGTCCCATGTACTTTTTTATTTAATCTTTCCCGAATCATGGCAATTGAGCTTTCCTCAAGTACCGACATATGTGTTGACGCAGTGATACCCAGAGTCTTGAGAAAGTCAAGAAGCTCCTTACTCTTCATGTTAAGGTCCCTGGCTAATTCAAATACTTTTTTACCGCTCATATAGATATTAACTCCTAAGTTAATGATTCCTCATTACTACTCTCAGGATTCTCATTAGCAAGCTCCTGCTCCACACCCATTTCCCTTGCCATACTCTGGGAAATCTCTATTTCCTTTTCTTTAGCCCGCTTCAGCTCATAGTCGGTTTCACTAATAATATCAATTTTCCAGTTGCTCAGCTTCGCGGCAAGCCGGACATTCTGCCCCTTTTTCCCAATTGCAAGCGACAACTGCTGATCAGTCACGACAACAAGCGCTGACTTTTCCTCTTCATTTATACCTACCCTGTCAACTACAGCAGGGCTAAGCGCTTCAGCTATAAATACCCTCGGGTCTTCAGACCATGGGATAATGTCTATCTTTTCACCCCTCAATTCACGGACCACGGCCTGAACCCGGGAGCCTTTCATTCCAACACATGCCCCGACAGGATCAACAGCAGTATCTTTAGAAAAGACGGATATTTTTGTTCTGTCCCCTGGTTCCCTTACTACATCCTTGATCTCCACTATCCTTTCATATATTTCCGGGACCTCTGTTGCAAATAACTTGCTTACAAAATTCGGATGACTCCTCGATAAAATCAGTTGAGGTCCTTTGGCAGATGGTTTTACTTCCAACAGATATGCCTTAATACGGTCTCCACGCTTGAACGTCTCCCTTGGGATCTGCTCTTTCACAGGCAGCAACCCTTCTGTCTTACCAAGGTCTACGATATAATTTCTGTTTTCCTGCCCTAAAATAACACCGTGTACTAACTCCCCCTGCCGGTCAATGAAGTCTTTATAAACTGCATCCCATTCAGCCTCTCTGACCTTCTGAAATATTACCTGCTTTGCAGCCTGGGCAGCTATCCTGCCAAAGTCACCTACTTCTATAACTGCACCGATCTCATCTCCAAGATCAGCCTCTTCATCCATCGTCCTTGCTTCCTCAAGGGATAGCTCCTCTTTAGGATTCGTTACTTCTTCAACAATCCTCTTGATCAATATTACCTGTATCTGACCGGATTTTGCGTCAATCTCTACCTGTAAGTTATCAGTCACTCCATAGCGTTTTTTTGCAGCAGATAATAGGGCAGCCTTTACTGCTTCAAGAATAACATTCCCTTTTATCCCTTTTTCCCTGCTTATTTGCTCTATTACATTAATAAGTTCTCTGCTCATTGAAAATCTAATCCTCCCTTTCAAAAAAAAAGTGGGCATAACCACCGCCCACTCAATCAAGTAGAGCTTAACTGTGTACTTTTCTTATAGCATAGCGAAAATAAAAAAGCAAGGGATGTATAAATTTCAGACTACTAAGAATTTCTGACCGGGTAATCTTGACTTTTTAAGTCAATTCGGTGAATATGAAATGGAAATTATTATCAATATAACACTTCATGCCGGGATGGTGAAATAGGTAGACGCACGGGACTCAAAATCCCGCGGGGGCAACCCCATGGGGGTTCGATTCCCCCTCCCGGCACTTAAAAAGCAGACGACTTAAATCGTCATAATTGAGTCTTGCATCTTTATTTGAAAACTGGTATAGTCTATTCACTATGAGACGTAGTGATAGTTTGGATGGGCATTTCTTTAATCCCACCGTACGCTTTGAGCCTTCCATTCTATCCCAATGCTATATGAATATGCACAGGAACCGGTTTTAATGAAAAGCGTACGTTTAAATCAATGTGCTCGTCTTGTCCTTGCTCTTTGTGTTAGCTTGATTATACATACGGTGGTATCAATACCCTATGCAATAGGTGAAACAGGAAAAGGAGAGAAAGTTATGAGTATCTCACAAGGCAAGACTATATCAATCGAATATACCCTTAAACTTGAGGATAAGACTGTTGTGGACAGTAACGTGGGAGGAGGCCCCCTCACATATATACATGGTTCCCATCAGATCATCCCGGGCCTTGAAAAGGCTCTGGAGGGTATGAAAATTGGCGATATAAAGGAGGTTACGGTTAAACCGGAAGAGGGGTATGGGCCACTTGATGTAAATGCATTGATGGAAGTGAACAAGGAAATGATCCCACCCGATGCAGTAGAAATCGGCAACCACCTTCAAGGTAAGGATCAAAACGGCAAAGTCTTCTCCGCAAGGATTGCCGAGATTAAGGAAAATACGGTTGTAATGGATTTCAACCATCCATTAGCGGGAAAGACACTTTATTTTGATGTCAAGGTACTGAACATATTGGAAGTTCCACAGCCATAAGGGGCGTGGGCGGTCATAGTTTCATTAACAATTTTTACAAGGAGAGTGTGGTTATGTCAGTTAAGCTTTATGTAGGTAATATGTCTTATGATGTCACGGATTCAGAACTAAATGATCTTTTCACACCATTTGGCACTGTTGAGAGCGCCAGGATCATCACAGACAAGTTTACAGGGAATTCCAAAGGGTTCGGATTTGTTGAAATGGCCAACCGTGAGGAGGCAAATAAGGCAATGGACGAACTCAATGGTAAAACGATTAACAATCGTGCAATAGTAGTAAATGAGGCCCGTCCCCAGGTTAAGTCACCACGAGGTGGTGGTGGTGGTGGATTTGGCGGCCGTTCATCACGTGGCGGAGGTAGTGGCGCCGGCAGTAAAGGCAGACCCCCAAGAAGGAACTTTTAGGCCTGTCCACACAAAAATACAGTCCCGCAAAAATAAAGGCCCGCAGGATAAATCCTGCGGGCCTTATTTTTTGAAAATACATCAATCTTACTTCTTTTGTTCCCCTGCTGGTGCCTGTTCTGCCGGGGCTGCCGGAGCCTGTTCTGCCGGGGCTGCTGGTGCTTGTTCTACTGGTGGAGGCGGTGCCGGTTGTTCTTTTTTCTGGCAAGCAGTAAAACCGATCATCCCTACCATGGCCAGGGTTAATAGCATTAATAATCCCTTTTTCATCTGTTCATTCACCCCCTTTCTTTGTTTAAATTTCTCTTTCATTTCCTTATTATTGAATAATATCTTTGTATATTCAGATTACATTATTTCGTTGTTAACGATGGGATCACACTATTAATGATTTCCACGAGACACACAAATTATATGTGCTTACTTTGGCAAGTTCCATGTGTGGGAAACATAACATCTTCATCTTCGTATTCAAAATACCAGTGCAATATTAAACATGAAATAAAAACTAATGTCAAGACAAATAACATTCAAATAACATTTACACTCTTTCCATGTCGCAGGAATATGAGTTTAAATCCTTTAACATCAGCACTAATACACCTTTTTACAGCCTCCGTGTAAATCTTTCCCGATATAGTATATTCTTTAATCTTATCTGCTATTTCATGTTCAGAAACCCTGTCTGTCTTGTAGTCTGCGGCGTATATATTGCCGGAATGCCTGTAGACAACATCAATGACGCCTTCCATAACCTGTCCATCCCAGGGTATTGTAAACGGAATCTCTCTTCCTGAAATCTCTGCTCCCTTTAACTCCTGCCAGGCGGATGACCCTGAGAATGTTTCAAACATTATTTCAAGTTCAGATATAATATCTGAAGAGGGGGGAAACGGCATAAACTTGCTGCAGGCATCTTCAACCGCTGCCTTAAACAGCGATGTGTCTTTCTCAAAGTCCCAGTGCTCGAGAATATAATGTGCAATGTTACCTATAAT
>MHEI01000086.1:19338-19493 GCA_001805165.1 Nitrospirae bacterium RBG_16_43_11
GGTGTTATAAAAAGACGTTTATCTTTCATCGTCCTGAAATCTTTGTCTCTTCTATCCCATAGTTCCGAAAGTTCTTCTATTTTCTCTGTAGTGGTTATATCTCCGTTCATCCTGATCTCTTTTTTAGAAATTCCGGGAACAGTGCATAATGTATA
>MHEI01000086.1:19580-21143 GCA_001805165.1 Nitrospirae bacterium RBG_16_43_11
GATCATTGAAAGAAAACTTCCCCTGTAAATCCTTTTACCCAGGATGCCGGACAATACAAGGCATTCCCTGGCCCTGGTCATTGCAACATACAGAAGCCTCTTTTGCTCCTCCTCCTGTCTCGTCTTTTCCTTATCCTGAAGCATAATGGCAGCATTATTCCCATAGTCTGCTATCCTTATGCCTATTACACCACCTGACCAATCATACATGACACTTGCGGCATCCCTTCCCCTGTTCGGGGTACCATGGATGCCGCCCACAACAACCACAGGGAATTCAAGTCCCTTGGCCCTGTGAATGCTCAATATCCTCACCGCATCAATCCCCTCTTCGGAAAGAAGGCTCTCCCCTTCTTCCTCCCTGACGGCAATCTTCTTTTCCAACAATGCCGTAAATCCTTTAAGTGTCAGATTTGATTTATCACTCATCGTCTCTGCAATCTTATATATCTTGCGCAGGTTGGCTACAGACTGTTCGCCGTTATATGAAGAAGCAGCAAGCTCAAGGACAGGCGAATTGTCAAATATATAATGGATAGCCTCCGGAACAGGTATTAATGAAACATTATCAGCAAGGACCTTAAGAAGGGTGAATAATGCCGGTTTCTCCCCTTCAACACGATAGTCAGGCAATGATAACCTGCTTAACTCATAAAGTTCCCTGTCTGACATACCGCCTAAGGGAGAACGCAGCACACCCGCTAAGGCAATTTTGTCCCATGGATTATCCAGTACCCTGAGCAGGTTCACAAAATCTATCACCTCCTGAGTACCGTAGAAATGCCGGTCACCCTCAACTATATAAGGTATTTGAAGGCGTCTCAGTACATCAAGATACTCATGCACTTGAGTAAGCTTAGGGAGCAATATGGCAATATGCCGCGGCGAAACAGGCGCCTCATTACCATCTGAATCTGATATGACCTCTTTTCCGATCATCTCTTCCTTAAGAAATTTTCCTATTGCTATGGCCTCCCGTTCTACAGCCTCTGTTGAATCATTCTCATCCTCATGACGGGTATCCACTAATCTTAGTTCTACCCTTTGAACAGGTTTCAAAGCTTCATGCCCCGGACAGGCGATTATATCAACATATTCAGGCTGGAGATGATCCCGTGCCCTTATAATCCGCCTGCACATGGAGTTAACCACATTAATTATCCCATTATTACTTCTGAAATTGGTGGAAAGATTTGCTATAACTCCGCCCTGCTCTACTATCATGTCAACTACCTTATGATATGCCTCAATATCAGCCCCGCGGAATGCATAAATTGATTGCTTGGGATCTCCAACTATGAATATCTTACCAGGCGTAAGCTTTATCCCGCGCCAATCTGTTTCATGTTTTCCCTCTATCTCAGCAAGATACAGGATTATCTCATACTGCAATGGGTCTGTATCCTGAAATTCATCAACAAGAATAGACTTAAAATGATTTTTCAGATAGTTGCGTATATTCAGTTTATTTTTAAGAAGATTACAACAGAAGGACAGAAGGCCATCAAATGATGTATTTCCTGAAATAACAAACTTTCTTCTGAATGAGGAAGCAAAAGGGAG
>MHEI01000087.1 GCA_001805165.1 Nitrospirae bacterium RBG_16_43_11
TTATGGCACCTCAATAAACATGGGAGAAATTACAATAATAGGTAATCAGCTCAACAACTTTACAGGAAAACCCTTTATGTTACCTGAGAGGATACCCATACGCTTCAGCCTTACAAGGATAACAGGAAGCGTGTTGAAACACTTCAGGTTAAAGGCTGCCGCTAAGATGAGCAAATCGTAAGAGGAATGTAACATGATCGGGGGAAGATCAGTATATGATTGAGAACCATAATTTTAAATTTTTAACAATCATCCTATCCATTATTGTTATTGTCTTTGTATTGTATTACCCCGGTGCGAAGGGCCCTTATTTGCTGGATGATTTTGGTAACCTCTATAGTAATGCAACACTGAGCTTAACTGATTTAAATCCATCCGGGCTATATGAAGCTATATTCTCGACGAAGTCTGGACCTCTTTATCGTCCCGTGTCAATGGCGAGTTTTGTTTTGAATTATTACATGGCCGGCAATACAGATCCATTCTCAATTAAATTAACAAATATCTTCATACATCTCTTTAATACCATAGGTATTTTTCTGTTGACTCTTCTAATTCTGTCTTATAACTCATCTGAAAATGGACATGGGAAATGGGTTGCCATGTTTATTACCGCGTTATGGGCGCTTCGCCCTCTGCACGTATCAACCGTGCTCTATTCTGTGCAGCGGATGAACGAGTTAGCCTCTTTGTTCTGTATTTATTCAGTCATTGCTTATATTAAGGGTCGGGACAACTTAATTCGGGGGCATACATCAGGTATCTGGTGGATTACTCTGGCAGTAGGTCTTGGAGGCGCCTTAGCCATATTCAGTAAAGAAAATGGCGTCCTTTTGCCCCTTTTACTACTGGTCATTGAGGGCTTATTATTTCGCTTTAAGTTTCATGAGGGTATCAGGTCATATTTTAGATACCTGGTTTCGGGGATCTTAATTGTGCCGGCTGTTTCAATATTTATCTACCTGGCGATCTATAGTTTTACCAGTAGATATGACCACCACTGGGGTTTTACGATTATGGAAAGGCTCCTTACAGAAAGCAGGGTCTTATTTTCTTATCTGCGTCTTATTCTTTTTCCCGATACCAGATTAATGAGCCTTTATCATGATGACTTTGAATTATCCCGAAGCCTTTTATCACCTTACACGACATTATTTTCTGTGATTGGAATATTACTTTTTCTTTTATTAGGGATATATGGTGTGTGGAAAAACAGATTCCCAATTCTCAGTTTTGGGATTCTGTGGTATTTGGCAGGTCATCTGTTGGAATCAACTGTTATACGGCTGCAGATTGTTTTTGAGCACCGTAACTATCTGCCAAGCTATGGTCCATTACTTATAATTGGCTATTACCTCAATCACCAGAGAATTTTCCCAAACTCCATGAACCGTCATATCAAATTTGTAATTATGGCCGTGATCCTGATTTTTATTTCATGGCAGCTTAAAGGGAGGGTGATGCAGTGGTCATCATGGAACAATTTCTACTTGGGAGAGATAGCAAACAATCCGGAATCTCCAAGGGCATGGAGCGGATTGGGCCTTATGCAATATCGGTCTGAACAGTACCAAAAGGCGATCGTTTCTTACCGTAAGGCTGCAGAATTTAATCCCAGAGAGGCAGCTTATCCGATTAATGAATTCATGATTTCAGTATATATGATGAAAATAGAACCACAGGAAGCACTTGTTAAAGAGATTGAAAGAAGACTCTCAAATTATCCTATAACACCGTTTACTTCAGCGCAGATATTCTTACTTGCCAAAAACAGCCTCCGTATGGGAACAAATTATCCATATACGGAAAAGATCCTGTTGGCGGCAACGGCAAATCCGACATGGCCGACTAAAGACAATAAGGCTGCAGCATTTTATTTCTTAGGAGAAACTTTGTTGCGCAGAGATAAACATTATGATGCGATAGTCGCATGGGAGAACACCTTATTACTCCGCCCTGAGACCCACGAGGTCAGGATAAAGATTGCCAATCTATATCTTGGCCTGAATCAGATTACAAAGGCCCAAGAACATCTCAACTTGCTAGACAAGGTGCGGCTGGACTCAACATCAAACCTCTTACCTTGAGCTCTCTATCTTATCCCATATAGTAAAATCTTTCCCCCGAATATAATTAAACCAGCCCATTATTATCGTAAAGTTTAAGAGGATAAAGAAGTTCGCTATCCGTGGTATCATATTCCTTTGAACCGGTTTTACTGACCCTGCTATGGCAAGTAAGTAGAAGATGAGTTGCAATACGAAAATAATTGAAAACAACCAGTTACTGTAAACAAGGATCAGATTCGAGAAAAATAGCGTAACAAGAAATAAAGGAGAGAATATCGGTAAAAGTTTTCGCGATGGAAGAATGAACAACGAATAAAAACCATGCCCTGCTCCTATCATGTTATATTTATGCATCATAGTCCGGATTGTCTGCGAAATAATCCGGACCTTTTGCTGGAACAATTCTTTTATATTATCCGGAGCCGGTTCCCAGACGAATGCATCAGGCGCATAGGCTATCCTGTATCCCTTCCTGATAATAAAAAGGGTAAGACAAAAATCGTCCCCTTCGCCTATATGATACCAGTCAGAGAAGTTAATATCACGGAAGATAGAGCGTCGGAATGCACATATCTCTCCGCTCATGCATATAACAGAATGAAGCCGCCATTCCCTGTCCCGGAGCATTTTCTCTATCTTCCAGTATAAATCTCCTCCTTTTGAGATAGCAGTGCCGGATTTATCAACCTGCATCATAGCGCCTGTAGCGCCACCGACTTTCTTGTCCTTGAAATATGGGATAATTTTCAATAACACATCATTACTGAAATATGCATTGGCGTCAGTGGATATAATGATTTCTCCTGTAGCATGCTGTATTCCGTAATGTATCGCCGATGCCTTTCCCTTGCGAGCTGGTTGCAGCACAAGTTTAATCCCCCTTGACTCATATTCCCGGACTATTTCCTGCGTCCTGTCATTGGAACTGCTGTCCACAACAAGTATTTCAAGCTGTTCTATTGGATACCTGAGCGCCAATGTATTTTCAATTTTTCTCCGTATCGTTTTTTCTTCGTTATAGGTCATGATCATTATTGAGACTGATGGCTGATATGTATCGTCTTTTTCAATCCCTGAGGAGATAATAGATGAGAGAAGATACAGGAGGATGGGATACCCGATATATATCCAGAATATAGAAAAGAGGGAGATGTAGAATATCACTGTTAAAATCATTTTCAATGCTAAAAATAACACGACAGGCTTTGCTCCGTCAATGCTCGTTGTTTCTAAAGCATTGGAAAGTGAACCAGTTGAAATTGCTGCAATTTTTATCTAACGAGGAGATATGCCGTTGCAAAGGTAAATAAACTGGACTCGATCCTTGACTTCCTTTCCCATGACAAGTTTCTGGTCAAGAAGTCTTTATTATATAAATTTAGACTATCATATTGATAATATGCCGCATTTGGCCTAAAATATGCAATTAAGTCACTGAAGGGAGTAAAAATAAGACAAACTGAGCATGGGACGTAGCAATAAAAAGAAAGTTGTATGGTTATTCTCACATCTTCTCTTCAGGACGGGTGGAAACAGATTTATTCTTGAGGTGACAAAGAGATTACAAAAATCATGGGATGTCAGTATTATTATTGAGAAGGCATCTCTTGAGATAAAAAACGAGTTCAAACAAAGTGGTATCAATATTAGTGAAATAGGATCCTTAACAAGTATAAGTCCAATCTATTGGCTGTTTTTCCCTTTGATGCTCAGGATGAATGAGAAGCGAATAAAGAAGGAAACAAATGATGCAGATGTGATAATATCTGGCATGTTCCCGATGAATTTCATTGCCACAAAGCTTAATAAACCGACCATACAGAACTGTTGGGAACCTTATGCCCTTTTTCATGATAAGCATTACATAAATGGTTTTACAATACCACAGTCCCTATTTATACGAATAGTTGCAGCCCTTTATAAACATAAGGATATGAGTGGGACAATGAATAGTGATATTATCTCTACGCTTAATCGGGCTACAGAGGATTTAATCAAGAAGGTTTACGGAAGAGAAGTGGTAAGAACTTATATGGGTGTAGATACAGATTTTTTCAGGCCACTGCCTATTTCATCCTCTATAGGAAACAAGAGAACGGTTATTTTGCATAGTACTGATTATACTATGCAGAAAGGGACAGGATATCTTATCAATGCCCTTCCCCTGATAAAAGACAAAGTCAAGGATGTCAAACTAATTATTACTCACACACATAGCAATCCAAAAGAAAAGGTAAACCTTGTTAACAGGGCGAGGATGCTTGGGGTTGATGAGTATATAGAATTTGTGGGAACTGTACCTTACAGTAAACTACCGGAATACTACTCACTTGCTGACGTGGTAGTCTTTACAGGCCATCCAGAGTGCTACGGATCAACTGCAAGTCTCACCGTTTTAGAAGCGATGGCGTGTGAGACTCCTGCAGTGCGTAGTATTGGATGCAATGAGGAGGCCGAAGATGGTGTCTCAGGCATTTTAGTTGACCCAAGAAACAGGGTTGAGTTAGCCGATGCCATTGTAAAGATACTATTGGATAAGGACCTTGCAAAAAAGATGGGTAAAGAGGGGCGGAATAGAGTGCTTACATTATATAACTGGGAAAATGTAAGCAAGATATTCTCTGACATGATTTCGCAGCTCCTTGAGAGAAGAGTGTGATATAAATGGAGAAGGTATTAATTATAATCCCGGCATATAATGAAAAAGAAAGTCTGCCGGATGTTATTGCATCAGTACGAAAGGAGATACCGGAGGCTGATGTACTTGTTATTAATGACGGTTCCACTGATACCACAGGCTTTATTGCAAGGCGTGAGAAGGTAGAAGTAATTGATCTGCCTTATAACATGGGCATTGGGGCTGCAATGCAGACAGGTTATAAGTATAGTTTCGCCGAAGGATACGATGTGTCTGTCCAGTTTGATGGAGATGGCCAGCATCCGGCAAATCAGATCCGGAATATCTTAAGGCAGCTGCAGGAGGGGAGGGTTGACGTGATAATAGGGTCGCGATTTCTGGAGGATACAGGTTATGTACCTTCCTTTTCCCGCTCGATTGGAATAGTGATGTTTGCAAGGCTCATGTCTATCATAATGCGGCAGAAGATAACAGATCCAACATCTGGTTTCAGAGCAGCAAACCGGGCCGTAATTGAATTCTATAGCCGTCATTATCCGGAAGATTACCCTGAAGTGGAGGCTTTGGTTCTGCTTCACAGGGCTGGTTTTACCATGACTGAGGTAGCGGTAAAAATGGAAAAACGGATGTCTGGAAGATCGAGCATTACGCCGGTCAGAGGCATATATTACATGGTAAAGGTTACCTTAGCCGTCCTGGTTGACTTGTTAAAGAGTACTGAAAGGAGAAGATGTTATGAGTAAGGTTCAATTAATTGCAATAATGCTTAATCTTGGCTTACTTGGTGTAATTATAGAGCTTATCCGGAGAGGAAGGCTTAAGGAGAAATATTCATTATTATGGTTATTCTCAATAGGTGTGATGCTGTTACTGTCGTTTTGGCGAAGCTTACTTCATATTATTGCAGAGTGGTTTGGTATATTTTATGCACCTTCATTGCTCTTTTTGGTGGCCTTCCTCTTTCTTATATTAATCAGCCTCCATTTTACAGTAGCCATGTCCGGATTTGCTGAAAAAAACAAGAGGCTTGCACAGGAGATAGGACTGTTGAAGCACGAACTTGAGAAGGTTAATTCAATAATAAAATAGCAAGTTCAAACCAGCGAGAGAGGTCAACCAACCCTTAATCAACTTTCCACCACCTGTCCGGAAATGCCTCATTCAATATATTATCGCCTTCTCCAACAGGTTTAAGCCCCATACGGCGCATATCAGCGTCTACCATGACCTTGATAAGCTTTGAGAAGGTAATCCTGGGGTCCCATTTTAATTCCTTACGGGCCTTATCCGGACCGGCTTTCAATACTTCTACTTCAGTAGGTCTGAAGTAATAGGGATCAATCTTCACATGTTCTTGCCAGTCTAACCCCGCATATTCAAATGCAGCCTTTACAAATTCTTCGACAGAGTGAGTTTCACCGGTTCCAACAACATAATCACCGGGTTTCTCCTGCTGCAGCATCATCCATGTCAGCATGACATATTCCGGGGTATACCCCCAATCTCTCTTTGCCTCGAGATTTCCCAGGTAGAGATATTTCTCCTTACCCGCAATAATATTTGCTATAGTCCTTGTGATTTTTTTTGTCACAAAAACTTCTCCCCGACGGGGTGATTCATGATTGAAAAGGATTCCATTGGATATAAACATATTATAGGCCTCCCGGAAATTAACAGACATCCAGTAGGCATAAACCTTTGCGGCAGCATAGGGGCTTCGTGGATAAAACGGTGTGCTTTCATTCTGTGGAGGGGGTGCTGCTCCGAACATTTCACTGCTTGATGCCTGGTAAAACCTGGCGCTGATTCCACTTCGCCTGACAGCCTCTAAAATCCTTGTTGTTCCAAGACCAGTAACATTTCCTGTATATTCAGCCATGTCAAAGCTCAATCGGACATGGCTTTGTGCCCCGAAGTGATAGATCTCTTCCGGTTGAATGTCGTAGATAATATGAGTCAATTGGCTTGCATCTGACAGGTCACCATAGTGTAGAAAGATATTTGCAGAGGGATCATGAGGCTCGACATATATGTGTTCTATCCGTCCCGTATTAAAGGTGCTGGCCCTTCTGATTAGTCCATGCACCTCATACCCCTTTGACAGAAGGAGTTCTGCCATGTATGAACCGTCCTGCCCTGTAATCCCGGTTATTAATGCCTTTTTACACATATTGCTAATATACTATACTTGGTCTAAAATATGCAATAAAAATGAGGGAATCAATAAAAAGCAAACGATAAATATTAATGGAACAGTATAAAGGAGATAATTGATGCCGATTGAATGGATAAAAGATGGTAAAGATGTCATTGCAGTCATTATCCCTGCTGGTTTTTATCCTGATAAGACAGATTTTATAACACCTCCAGATTACAAACAGCAAATCGGTTTTATTGTGTACAAGTGCGGTGAATCTATAGTGCCACATCGTCATATCCCTATGAAAAGGAGTCTGGTCGGCACATCTGAGGTCCTATTACTTAAATCCGGTAAGGTTGAAGCAGACTTTTATTCAAAAGATAAAAGATTGGTGGCAACAAGGGTTTTAACCCAGGGTGATATGATTCTATTGGTCAGTGGTGGTCATGGGTTCAGGATGATGGAAGATACTGTGATGGTGGAAGTAAAGCAGGGTCCATATATAGGGGAAGAAGAGAAAGAACGGTTCAATCCATGATACCGGTAAATGAGCCGTTGATCGGCGAGAGAGAGTTTGAATATGTAACTGAATGTTTAAAGACAGGTTGGATTTCTTCTGCCGGGAGGTTTATAGAGGAGTTTGAACAAAAGTGGGCATCTTATTGCGGAATGAAATACGGGATAGCGGTAAGCAATGGAACTGTCGCCCTCCAGGTTGCCGTGAATTCTCTTGATCTAAGACCAGGAGATGAGGTGATTATTCCAACCTTCACCATTATTTCCTGTGCCCTTGCTGTAATATATAATGGCGCGAAGCCTGTACTTGTTGATTCAGAGCCCCGAACATGGACGATTGATGTAGACAAGATTGAAGAAAAGATTACATCAAGGACAAAAGCTATTATGCCCGTGCATATTTATGGTCATCCATGTAGAATGGATAAAATTTGGGAGCTTGCCAAAAGGCATGATCTGAAAATTGTTGAAGATGCGGCAGAGGCACACGGTGCAGAGTATAAAGGCAGAAGGTGCGGGGGCCTTGGGGATATAAGTTGCTTCAGCTTTTATGCTAATAAGATCATTACTACCGGTGAAGGCGGGATGGTACTTACAAATAATGAAGAATACACACATAGGGCCAGGTCTCTTAGAAACTTATCCTTTATAAAAGAGCGGCGTTTTTATCATACTGAGTTAGGCCATAATTTCAGGTTAACTAATCTTCAGGCTGCTATTGGTCTGGCTCAACTTGAACGGATTGAAGAAATCATAGAAAAGAAGAGATGGATAGGTCATAGTTACACTGAGAGGTTAAAGGAGACTGTCGGGTTAATACTTCCTGTTGAAGAATCTGAGGTAAAGAGTATTTACTGGATGTACGGGGTGGTTCTTGATGATAACT
>MHEI01000088.1 GCA_001805165.1 Nitrospirae bacterium RBG_16_43_11
ATGGCAATATGGCAAAAACCCAACGGGGTTCTTCATAAACTATGCTGCATTATATAAGTCGTTATGTATAGTATAAAAAAAGATGCGCTTGTACACTGCGGCGGTTTTAACCCCGATTCTTTCCCATGGGACATGTTGAAATACAGAGGTGATGGAGAGACAGGTCTATGCTGCAAACTGGAGAGGCATGGGTACAAGGCATTCTATAATCCCTGGATAGTGATCAGGCATAAGGTGCCTTCTTCAAGGCTGACTATTGAATACTTCTGTAAAAGGGCATACATGGAAGGGGTGAGCTGGTCATTTGCCGGCATCCGGAAAATCGGCAGAACGTCCTCGTATATTACTACAGAGCTTTATTTTCTGTTCTATATCTTCGCATTAGTACCCTTTGGATTATACAGGGTTGGATTGAAAAGACTGGGTTTGTTCCCGATTTATTATAAGGTTATGATCAATCTCTTTAAGGGATACCGTTTTCACAGGATAGAAGTGCTTAAAGACCCGGCTCTTCTCAGGTATGTACTGCAGGACACTTATCTGTCTGAGGTAAGCCCGGAGAAATGAGGCGGAATGGATACATTATAAACTTGCTGATGTTAATCACATCACCAAATCATGTAATACTATTTTTCTTTACAAACGATGTTCTGGCCAGAGAGAAGGTTGGAAAAGAAGGGAAAGTATCCACTGTCAGCCGGAGGCAGGACATAAAAGAATATCTAAGGCGCAAGTCCAGATTTTTTGCATTTTTATATTATCAATATAAATCAAAATATGTTGCAAGAGTAGGTGTGCCCAAAGCGTTACTCCCTCCAGACTATTTCAATCTGGATGAATCAAAGCCAGGATGGGCAGCTTTTAAAGATGCATTCTTGAAGATTCGGGATTATGCGAGGGAAAATGGCTCAACCTTTCAGTTGGTCATTATTCCTACACTGACTTCCCTTAACGAAAATTATCCGTATATGGAGCTACATGAAAAAGTGAAGAGCTATGCTGCCTCACATGGGGTTCCAGTAGTTGATCTTTTCCCGGTATTCGCCAGCCATTCACCTGCAGAATTATGGATTGACCTGGAGAATACACACTGGAATGATAAGGCAACATCATTGGCAGCAGAAGCAATTGTGTGGAACATGGAAAAGGAGAACATTCTAAATTAAGGAGGGATCTTTGTCGTCTTTAACAAGGCTTTTTCCAATTTTTCTGCTGCGAGTCTCATTCCTTTCAGGTTCCAGTGTGTTTCCCGATGCGTATAAAGTGTATCATCCGCAGGTGTTGAACGAAAAGGCCCGAGCAGGTCAAGATAGGGGATATCCAACCGGCTTAATATATGAGTAAGTCTCTTTTGCGGCAAATCGAAATCGAACTCCGCTTGAGAGCGTGATGATTTCTTCAATGTCCACTCTTTTAATCCATCATCTATCTGGATCTCAGCCGGTATAATAAGTACAAATAGAGATGCATTGTCTTTTAGGACATCGGCCTTCAGCTCTTTCAGTAATTGTTCAGTGTGATTCCATGCGCTTCTCATATAGGAGGATTGGGTTTTCTCGTAGTTGACCAGCATCCTTTTCTGGATGAAATGCCACATCGGTTCTGAAAAAGGAGGAGATGTAGAGATTCCGGGGGATAACTGATCCAATGCCTTTTCATCCATTATCACAGACCGCCTGTCGAAATTTTCTGTAATCTTTCGTGCCCGCTCAGGTGTCAGTAAATGCATATCAGGTTTTACATCGGACCCTTCTTCTGAAGGATAATCATCAGCCGCCTGATAATAGGCGATCAGAATGGCTAAATGCCGTACGACATAGGAATAACGCCGGAGTGTATTCCAGAATGCAGAGGCCTCGAAGTAGTTTGGTTCAGGGATTCCCAGAAAAAGGAAGTCCTTAGCCCATGGCTGATTGGCCGATGTATCATTGCCGACATAGTAGGCGAGTATTACGATGTCTGGATCAAGGTGCCGGCCATACTGGCGATAATATCCTATCTCGTGGCGTGTAGTCCACCCCCAGAGGGCAGAATTCAATACCTCTATGGAACGTTCAGGAAACCTCCGCAACAGGCGATCTTCAAATAGTTTTGCAAAATGGAGATGGAATGAGTCAGATCCATAGAGAAAAGAATCTCCTAACATCAGGATGCGAAGGGTGTCAGGTGATTTATCCTCCCTGTAGGGATAGTCACGATGTCCAAAAAGGTTGGCATACCCGTGAAGTGGGTCCCAATCAAGTTTCGGGCCCGTCGGATATATCCTGGCACGGGGAGGTATCCGGTAATCCGTGGAACGGTCAGAAACCAGAGGGCTCGTAGCTGTAGTGGAGAGGTTTATTAAGCGCAGAACCACCTCTAACAGCAGGAATGTTATGAGAAAGATCAACATAAGAATCAGTACCTTGTTAAATAATCTCTTAATCCAGCCCATATTCCTCTGTCCAATCCTTTTTTTCATACAACTGTGGCTGCCTAAATTTGTCGAAAAGGTAGTCACCAATTACCAGATAATCCATCTCGGTCCTCATAAAACATCTGTAGGCATCATCCGGTGTACAGACGATTGGTTCTCCACGTACATTAAAACTTGTGTTAACTATAATACCGTAACCACTTCTCTTTTTGAAAGCTTCTATGAGTTTATAATACCTCTGATTTGTCTCCTTGTGCACTGTTTGAACCCTTGCTGAGTAATCCAGGTGTGTAACTGCCGGGATATCGGATCTAATATGATAGAGCTTATCTTTCAAAGTCATCGAGTTAAATCCCTCCGGCAGGGTGTTCCGGCGATCTTCTCTTATATAATCAATTAACAGCATATAAGGAGAAGGGTGCCCGCTTTCAAAGTATTTATCCGCATCTTCACAGAGAACAGAGGGGGCAAAAGGCCTGAAACTCTCCCGGTATTTAATCTTCTGGTTCAGTTTTTTCTGCATCTCAGGATTTCTTGCGTCACCCAGTATACTCCTGTTTCCCAGTGCCCTTGGGCCCCACTCCATCCTTCCTTGAAACCACCCTACTACATAGCCGTTATCTAATAGTTCCGCAACCCTGTCATACAGATTATTTTCAGAAAGGTTCTCATATACAGACTTATATCTTCTTGCCATTAACTCTATATCGAGAGATGAATATTCTGGCCCTAAATATGACCCCTGCATATTGTCCATTTTATTGTTCAGTTCGCGTGTTTTGTTGAAGTAGGCGTGATAGGCAGACAGTGCTGCGCCGAGCGCCCCTCCTGCATCGCCTGCTGCAGGTTGAATCCATAAATTATGTACTATCTTTTTCTTTAATAGCTTGCCATTGGCAACACAATTAAGGGCAACACCACCTGCCATGCACAGATTTCCAGAACCTGTCAACCTTTTTGCTTCCGTTGCCATCTTGAACACACTATCTTCTGTTACGTATTGAATTGCAAGAGCCATATCGCAGTACTCTTGCGTTATCTCAGTCTCTGGTCTTCTCCTCGGCAAACCCATGAGCTGTTCCCATTTTCCCTCATTAACCATTTTAAGGCCAACAGAGTAGTCAAAATAGTCCTGATTAAGCCATACGGAACCGTCTCCCTTTATATCCACTAATTGTGAGTTAATAAGGTCCAGGTATTTCTTAAATCTGGCGGATGCCGCATCTCCGTAAGGCGCAAGCCCCATCAACTTATATTCTCCGGAATTGACCTTAAAGCCTGCATAATAGGTAAAAGCGGAGTAGAGTAGACCAAGGGAGTGGGGGAATCTAAGTTCTTTTAATATTCTTATCTCTTCATTATTTCCATAAGAGATAGATGCTGTGGCCCATTCACCCACACCATCAACCGTTAGAATGGATGCTTCTTTAAATGGAGAAGGGTAAAAGGTGCTTGCCGCATGAGACAGGTGATGTTCCGAAAAGAGAAGCTTAATCTTTTTTTTGTCTATTTCATCTATTTTGGATAACTCATCGTAAATCAGTTTCTTAAGGAATAGTTTATCCTTAAGCCAGACAGGGATGGAGGATAAAAATTGACGCAATCCCTTTGGGGCAAAGGCATAGTATGTTTCGAGCAGTCTTTCAAATTTGAGGAGTGGTTTATCATAGAAGACAATAGCGGATAATTCATTAATAGATATTCCGCCATAATTAAGACAGAACCTTATTGCATTAGCCGGGAAAGAGGGGTCGTGTTTTTTTCTGGTAAATCGTTCTTCCTGTGCCGCTGCTATAATCTCGCCGTCACGGATTAAAGCTGCTGCGCTATCATGATAAAAAGCCGAGACCCCGAGTATGTATATGTTGCTCACCACCTTCATTCCGGAACTTACCAAATCTTTTCGAAATCTTCTTTCTTAAATGCAATATCTCTGTCTACAAAGTAGCTCTTCTTGTTGTTGTCCTTATTTAACATCAATGGATTCATGGAGAAAAGTCTGTAAATAACAGCAATAGGGGTAAGCAAAATATAAAATACGAAGGTGAGTATAATCCTATTGTTTATGTTTGCAATTATGTGAGAAAACCTTAACCAGAGATCCGACAGTTTCGAGGTGATTTTCTTTAATGCGAGGCCTGATATAAGTAAGGCAAAGGACATGACTATGAGAAAATCCCTTTTGAATATGAAATATAGAAGCAAAGAGATGGCAGCTAAAGCCGCTATGGTCTCCAGATCTTGTATCCTTTTGCCATCTTTCACTTTTACCCCCTTAAAACAATGTATATATAAATGGAGCTATGGCTGAACCACCGGTCATCACAATAAGAAATCCTATAAATAACAGTACGAGAATAATGGGCAGAAGCCAGAACTTCTTGCGTTCTTTAAGAAAGCCCCACAGGTCTTTTAAAAGATCAAACATTTTAAGCCTCCATTATTTCTTTAATTGCTGTACAAACCTTTTCTATCTGTGTCACTGTAAGTGTCAGACCAGACGGGAGGTATAGACCCTGCCGGGCTATTTCTTCAGAGACCGGGTATCTTTCTCCCTTGAACAACCCCATGTTTTGCAAGGCAGGCTGTTCGTGCATCCCTGTGAAGAAGGGGCGTGTACCAATACCCCTTGTTTTCAACTCGTTAGCCATTGATTTTGCATCAACACCTGTATCTTTATCCAGTACGATGCTGTACATCCAGTATACATTCTTTGCCCACGGTTTCTCTACAGGTAATTGAATTCCGCGTACATTGGACAAAAGTTCTGTATATAATGCGGCGTTACGACGTTTGATCACTATAAATTCATCAATCCGTTCCATCTGTGCCACTCCTACAGCGGCCTGAAGGTTTGTCATACGGTAATTACGGCCCAACTCAGGATGACTGAACTGCCTGTCAGGCCCGAAACAGAGATTACGGTAAGAGCGTGCACGTTCTGCCATAGGACTGCTATTGGTTAGCACCATCCCCCCCTCACCGGTTGTAATAATCTTATTGGCATAAAAACTGAAAGCCGAGATATGGCCTATACTACCGCATTTCCTGCCTTTGTATTCTGCGCCATGCGCCTCTGCAGCATCTTCTATAACATACAGATTATATTTCTCAGCAAGAGCCATTACCGGGTCCATGTCTACCGGGTGACCATACATGTGTACAGGCATGATCGCCCTGGTTCGCGGTGTAATCCTGGCCGCTGCCTGGTTTGTATCCATACACCATGTGTCCGGTTCTACATCTGTCAAAACAGGAATGCCGCCATGGGTTACTACTGCAATTGCGCAGGAGATTATCGTGAACGCAGGCATGATAACCTCGTCACCAGGCTTAAGATTTATAGCGGCAATTGTGACATCAAGAGCCGCAGTTCCATTGCATACAGCAATCCCATGTTCAACCCCTGCATATGATGCGAACATCTTCTCAAACTTTTGCACAAAAGGTCCTTCTGATGAGACCCATCCGGTATCTATACACTCACCGAGCAGTGCCTTTTCTCTGTTGCCGAATAGTGGCTCGTTTACTGGGATCATAGGTTATAACCTCTCGTCAGAAATATCTCTTGTCATTCTCTTCAGCATATGGCCCCTGTTTAACCTCTATAATGGATATATCCTCGATGACCTCAAAACCATGTCCGCCATTGGCGAGCAGAATTATATCTCCCCCTTTAAGGATACGGGAGGCGATAAATTTTTCATTATCGCCGTAAAGGTCAACCCGTAATTTACCTTCCCGTATAATTAGTACCTCCTGGGTATGAAGTACATTGCGGGGCACAGGATTGTGGACATGGTTTCTGATGATTTTGCCTTTTTTGTGGTTGAGAAAACCCAATTGCTGAGAGAAGCTGGAGGGAGTGAAGAAATTAACTCCCCCGGAACGGTAATTGGCGTATATTATTATCGCGAGAAGCCTGTCCCGCTCACGTATTTCTTCAAGACCCTCATTATCCCCCATTTAATCGCCCCTCCCTTCCCCTGTTAATTCTGTAATTGTATCGGAAAATACTTTGCATGTGTTATCCCAATTATACAGAGTGCAAACCCTGCGCCGACCTTCTCTCCCCATCTTCTCTGCAAGTTCTTTATCCAGGAGAATCTTTGTGATGGCATCTGCCAGTCTGACTTTATCCCTCGGGTCTACTAATATCCCTGAGACGCCGTCTTCTACCTCCTCTGTGCATCCTGTGCTGCGTACAACAGGAGTCTCACACGCCACAGCCTCCAAAACGGTAAGGCTTGCAGTTGTCCCTACACTTTCCGGATGACCCGTAAATGCTACAAGATCAGCGCGCGAATAGTACTCAGGTAATTTACTGTATGGGACTGTACCGACAAACTCTATGTTTCTGTCCACACCGAGTCTATTTGCCTTCTTCAGGAGTGTCGTCCTCTCTTTTTCATTTTCAACTGTATGAGTAATGATTATTCTAACATTCTTAACCCGGTCTGCAATCAGGGGCAGGGCCTCGATCAGATATACTGTTCCTTTCAGCAATGTGTAGTCTGTGCTATGCAGGACAATCCTGTCAGCCGTTCCTGCAGGTACGTTAACAGGCACGGGCCTGAAAAAGTCCGTATCCACCCCCATATATGTCTTTACCCCTTCTCTTCCATAGATCTTTTTGATCCACTCTTCTGTTGAGTGGTTCAAGGTAGTGATTAGATCGCTTTTCCTCGTACCGTTAATATCCATATGCGTATAAAATAACGCAAGCATGTTTATTAGTATACGTTTTGATAACGTGAACCCCTTGATCATCTTAGTGTCGTAAAAAAAAGCAAATGGTTCCCAGCAGTTCTGGATGAAAGGTTTGCCAAGTCTTGAAGCAATGACATTCATGGGGAATATGCCGGCTATTATGATATCAGTATCCAGTGTTGCAGTCTTTATCCGCTTCTCATCTATAAGGAGCATCCACGGAAAGAGCAGCCAGTAGTAAAGGCTTGTGCTTGTTGAAAACCCTATTTCTTTTACGTCTACCCCGTATTGATTGAACTCCTTTTTTATCTCCGGAGATGCCTTTTCAACAATGACAGTGATATCCCAGTTCCTTTGTAATCTGCTGGTGACCTCGAGGATAAACCTTGTTCCTCCTGTCCAGAATAACAGGTGTGAATAAAGCCAGGCAACTCTTTTTTTTCTGTTCTGAGTCATAACAGTCTATTCTTTTAAGGATAGTTCCCTTACTCCGATACCAAAATGTCTGAACCACATGGTAAACTCTTTTCTGCCGGCCTTTGCTATTTTCTTTATCTTTTTTCGTTTAGTCCACATCTCGGGAATATGTCTTATGGCTGATACATATGCCCTCATAATTACCATCAGGAGTATTCTGCAGGAGTACTCATCAACGAACCTTCCTGCTGCCCCCTTGTTTGTTATAGCGCCATAAGCCTGGAAGATGAATCGGATAAGAGTATAAAATGGACTTGTCAATATCATTGAGATTGGAAAATATTTGATGAGTATCCATACACGGTTCCTTTCTACCCAAAATGCTTTTTGGGGTGAATAGGCTGAAGTGGAGCCGGAATATCTGTGGTATACGATTGCCGTCGGAACATATATACACTTCCATCCGGCAACTCTTCCCCTGAGGCCGATATCTGTATCATCACCATAAGCGAAAAAGGTTTCATCAAATAACCCAATCTTGTCTAACATCTCTTTTCTATATAATGCAGCGCACCCGCTTGGGAAAAATACTTCTTCAACAACATCATATTGGCCGACATCTTCATCTAATCTCCCGCGCCCTCTGTTTAAACCGTCCCGATAAAGAAGATGTCCGGCCACATCAATTATATTCCTCTGGTAAAATGAATAGATCTTTGAGGCACACATACCTACTGTGCGATCCTTTTCAGCCTCCTTAATTAGTTCTTCAATCCATCTATTATCCGCTTCAGTATCATTATTTAGTAATAAAATATATTTCCCCTTTGCAGCATGTATCCCTGCGTTGTTTCCTCCTGAGAAACCAAGGTTTTCTTTATTTTCTATTACCTTAACAAAAGGCAGATAATATTGTCTTAGAAATTCAACTGAACCGTCGTTAGAGCCGTTATCTACTACTATAACCTCAAAGTTTGAATAAGATTGCAGCTTAAGTGAATCAAGACATGTTGTTAGAAAGTCTTTACCATTCCAGTTGACAATAATAACGGATGCTAAAGGATAGGACATGACGGGTTAGTCAACTTTCCACCACCTGTCTGGAAAGGCCTCCTGTAATATTTTATCTCCCTCTCCAACAGGTTCAAGTCCAATACGGCGCATGTCTGCATCTACCATAATCTTTGCAAGTTCGGCAAAGTTAATCCTCGGATTCCAGTTCAGCTCTCTTGAAGCCTTCTCTATTTTTGCTTTTAATACCTCTACCTCGGTGGGTCTGAAGTAGTATGGATCAATTTTGACATGCTGCTGCCAGTCCAGCCCGGTATACCCAAATGCGGCCTCTACGAATTCCCTCACAGAGTGAGACTCACCTGTGCCTATGACATAGTTGCCAGGTCTATCCTGCTGGAGCATTAACCAGGTGGCCATTATATACTCCGGACTGAATCCCCAATCCCGTTTTGCCTCAAGGTTTCCTAAATAGAGGTATTTCTCCTTTCCAGCAATGATGTTTGCAACTGTTCGCGTAATCTTTCGGGTTACAAATACCTCTCCACGGCGGGGTGATTCGTGATTAAACAATATACCGTTTGATACAAACATATTATAGGCTTCCCTGTAATTTATTGATATCCAATAGGCATAGACCTTTGCGGCCGCATAAGGGCTGCGTGGATAGAATGGCGTATCTTCAGACTGGGGTGGCAAGGCCGCTCCAAACATTTCGCTGCTTGATGCCTGATAAAACCTGGTCATAATACCGCTTCGCCTGACTGCCTCTAAAATCCGTGTAGTTCCAAGGCCGGTAATGTCTCCGGTATATTCAGGCATGTCAAAGCTCAACCGTACATGGCTTTGAGCGCCGAAGTGATAGATTTCATCAGGCTGGATATTATAAATAATGTGAGTAAGTTGACTTGCGTCGGACAGGTCCCCGTAATGGAGAAACATTTTTGCGGAAGAATCATGAGGGTCAATGTATATATGCTCTATCCTTCCGGTATTAAAGGTACTGGATCTTCTGATAAGTCCATGGACCTCGTATCCTTTTGATAGTAAAAGTTCTGCCATGTATGAACCATCTTGCCCGGTAATCCCGGTTATCAGAGCTTTTTTTGACATCTTTTCTAACCTTATCAAAAATAAAAAAATATAATATAATATACACTACTTGGTCTGAAATATGCAATAATGAGTGAATTATGAATTACTGCGGGAAGGAAGATTTTGATACGATCATAGTTATTCCTGCCTTTAACGAAGAGGCTAATATCGCTTCTTTAATAGATAATATCCGGACCAGTGCCCCTGAGGTTGATATCCTTGTGGTAGATGATGGTTCGGCAGATCGTACATCACGCATAGCTGCAAAGGCAGGGGCAGTGGTTGTAAGACTCCCCTTTAATCTGGGTTACGGAGCGGCACTGCAGACTGGATTTAAGTATGCACTAATGAAGCGGTACAGATATGTTATACAGATGGATGCTGATGGACAGCATGACCCTGATTCAATAGGTTTACTCCTTAAAGAGATCGGAAAAGGGGATATAGATGTGGTGATAGGGTCAAGATTTCTAAGCTCAGTAGTCCAATACAAAATTCCGTTGTTGCGAAAGGCAGGGATATCCTTATTCAGCCGGATTGTCTCTTTTATAATCCATCAGAAGATTACAGATCCGACATCGGGTTTTCAGGCGCTGAACAGGGATGCAGTGAGGTTTCATGCAAGTCCGTACTATCCAACTGACTATCCTGATGCAGATACTATCATCATGCTTCACAGGGCAGGCCTGAGGATAAGGGAGTCGCCGGTCCGTATGTATCCAAGTGTAAGCGGAAAGACGATGCACAGTGGTTTAAAGCCTGTGTATTATATGTTCAAGATGTTTTTATCCATGTTTGTTACCTTACTCAGAAAAAGCAAGTTCGAAAAAAGGATAACAAAAGAGGAGGATGTATCTAATGCCGCTTCAACAAAAGATATTTGCAATAAGTATTAGTATAATACTATTCATCGTGATTATTGATCTTGTGAGGAGAAAAAGATTGCGTGAAGAGTTTTCATGGCTGTGGCTCCTGACAGGTGGCGTGATTATCCTGCTGGCCGCATGGTATGATGTTCTCCTGTTCCTGACTAATCTTGTTGGCGCTGTTCTTCCGACTTCGACACTGTTTTTATTTGGTCTCCTGTTTCTTATGATAATCAGTCTGTATTATTCAACGAAGATCTCAACCCTTCATGAGCAGATGAAAGACATTGCCCAGCAGGTGGCAATCCTGCAGGCAGAGCTTCATGTTTCCCCCCAAGAGGATGAGAAACTGCCCTCTATCTCAGGGAGAGGGTAAGGATGAGGGTGGGTCTTTTCAAATGAAGATATCCGTTGTAATGCCTGTATACAATGAGGCAAAAACAGTAAGAGAGTTAATAAAAAGGGTTGAGGACGTAGACCTTGAGAAAGAGATTATTATTGTTGACGATTATTCTACTGATGGTACACGCAATATACTGAAGGGGCTTGAGCGAAATCCCGGAATAAGAGTATTATATCATGATAAAAATATGGGTAAGGGTGCGGCGCTTCGAACTGGTTTTAAACATATCACCGGAAACATAGTGATTATCCAGGATGCAGACCTGGAATATAATCCGCAGGAGTATCACAAATTAATAAGGCCTATCCTGGATGGAAGGGCAGATGTTGTTTATGGGTCCCGCTTTATTACTACAGAGGAGCGGCGCGTCCTTCTGTTCTGGCACTCTCTTGGAAACTCATTTATAACATTTATCTCAAACATGTTTACCAATTTGAACCTTACAGACATAGAGACATGCTATAAGGTATTCAAGGCGGATGTGATCCGTTCACTCACCATAGAAGAGAACAGGTTCGGCTTTGAGCCGGAGATTACCGCCAAGATAGCAAAGAAAAGATACAGGATCTATGAAATTGGCATATCATACAGCGGGCGGGATTATTCAGAAGGGAAAAAGATCGGGTGGAAGGATGGATTCAGGGCCATATGGTGTATAGTAAAATACAACCTGACAAGAAGAAGATAGACTTGGTAAATGGATACTCAAAACAATGGGCAGCCCGCTTATTACCTGCTTTAGTGGTATCAGTCCTTTTCACTGTTATTGCGATCAATCTTTTCTACAAAACACCTCACGGAGTTCTTAGTATATACTCGCTTGATAGATTTTTTTTTGGATTGTCAGCGCTGGACACTGAACAGTTTTCATCCTTTCTGATGGTTCTCGGCGGATACTGGGTTTGTGTGGCAATATATGCATTGGCAGCATCTTATATAGTTAAATCAGGTTCCGGGAAGACAGCTGTTATTGCCCTTCTGTTAGGTATTGATACCCAATTAACCCTTTCTCTTTCTGATCTTGCTGCCAGCAATACCAATTGGAGCCTGCAATATAACACATACTATGATCCCCTGTTTATCTATCCTCTTCTCGGGATTTATGTTATTTCAATATTTGCAATAAATATTCTCATAAGCCGCTATATAATCCTTTCTGTAACTGAGTGCTTTAAAAAAGGGGGGCCTGCCGCGGAGATTGACGGCATAGCGCTATTTCTACTACCCATCCCGATTCTTACCATTTATTCGATTTTCCAGCTTAGGTTTAACTGGATTATTTTGCTGCTAATTTTCCTAATCAGCATATCCGGAATATTTGAAACCCCGATGAGGCAAGCTCTGCGATACGTGTGGTCTTGTACCAGAGGCATTCTGAATTATTTTCAGAATGAAAGGATATTTTTAGTTACGGTTGCAGTATCTGCCATTCTGATAAGAATAGCCTTCTCTCTGGCCAATCAAACCGGGATGGGGGCAGATGACAGCTCCATATATGACGACCTGGGGTGGAGATATGCGTCAGGTGAAGATGTAACTGATGTGTTTTTCCCCCCGGGGTACTGGATGTTCCTCGGTATCATCTATAAGGTCTTCGGCCGTAATTATCTGCTGTTAATGATTATTCAATCCTTGATAGGCGCTGCTGTGCCCATTCTTACCTATTTTATATCTAAAGAAATATTTAATATAAAGACTGCGAGACTCTCAGCTTTACTTGTGTCCATCAACAGCAGCATTATCTTCTATTCTACTTTGATAGCAACTGAGTCAATTTATACGCCCATAACGCTCTTATTATTATGGATGCTTATTAAAGTACGTAAGTCACCACGGACATTATTCTTTGTTTTTATCGGGCTTTTGCTGGGCCTGTCAATAATCATTAAGTCTGTCATGCTTGCGCTGCCAATGGTCCTGTTGGGCTGGCTGTTTTTGATTTACAGACGCAGCATAAAGACATTTATAATATCATCTGTCCTTCTTTTAGTTTTCGTCTGCCTGACAATTGCGCCGCTTACATACAGAAATTATATCAATCATGGCAGATTTATTTTATTAACTGAATTCAGGCAGGTGAAAGATACGTTGATGAATCCGGTATTGAAAGAGGCAGATATCTACGGCGATACCTATGGAGAGATGCTGAAGAAGATAACGGGGGATCCTGTAAAATTTACAACTGCCTTTATAAAAGGAGCGCCTCTGCAATTGCGGGAGCTTTTCTGGGGGAGGAAAATATATGTTCCTTTTGATCTCATCTATATCCACAATGCCAGTCCTTATGCCTTTAATCTCAAGGTCTATTTTACTTTACTGTTTTTCCTGGGGGCTTTCGCTGCTGTCTTTATAGACAGGAGATTAAGGATGGAACGGGTTCTCCCTCTATTACTGATTACATATTACTGTGTAATGTATATCTTTTTTTATGGAAAGAGCAGATATGCTATGCCGATGCTTCCACTGACAATTATGTTTGGTGTCTTCGGGTTTTACTATATACTGACTGAGATAAAAAGGGTTTTCAAACTGTCTCAGTCGTATGGAGAAAAGAAACAACGGGAAACCATAATACCATTTAGAATCGCCTTATGGGGGTGGACAGGGTTAATTGTACTGATAATGTACGGATTGAGCTACGGTTACAATGTCAGGGCAAAGATGCTGCTGGCAGAGGGGAAAGGGTTTATGGAAGCGGGTAATTATACAGAGGCAAAAGAGAAGCTGCAAACTACAGTTGAAAAATACCCCAAAAGTGCATCGGCACAAGATGCGTACAGGGAACTGATATTATCAGGCGCTCGATATATGGACTTATCAAAGGATTCTATTGAACAATATTTTATGCTCTATAAAGGATATCCGACTACAATTGAGACATTTAAAGAGTTTGTTGACATATTCCAGAAGAATGCTGCCTATTACCTTGAACGTCTGCATTCATCTTCTGACATTGAGAAATTTATAAGGATGCTTGATTTTCAGGAGGCTGTAATACTTAATATGGCGGATAATTATCCCTATGAAGGCCGGATTGTCGGGATTACCTGCAAGTCTCTTTACAATCTTCAAAATATGCGAAGTGAGGCCAGGCTCAGGGCAGCAGAGAACTTTCTGAAAGATAGGATGCCTGATCTGGCAGATAAAGAGGTTAAGGTTATAGCAGATTTGCCCGAGCGGGTAGTCTTCAGCCAGTGGTTTGTATACCCTGTCTGTAACTTTTCGAATAAAGCAAGACTGCTCGGGGCAATCAACGATCTATACCTGCAATATGGTTTTAAAAGTCATGCATTAAAATGGATAGGAATAAGCAGCGAAACCAGTCAGAATTAATATATCTATCAATAATAATCCCAGCTCTAAATGAAGAGGATAGGATAGGGAAGACATTGGAGAAAATTATGTTATATCTTGATTCCTGTCGTTACCCCTATGAGATTATTGTGGTAAACGATGGGAGCACGGACAGGACATCAGGCATTGTTGAAGAATTCTCTGAACGGTATAATCAGGTGCAGATCATAAAAAGCAAAACAAATCATGGCAAAGGGCTCAGTGTGAGAAAAGGGATGCTGAGTTCAAAAGGGCAATATGTGCTCTTTACGGATGCTGACCTGTCCACCCCTATTGAAGAGGTAGAGAAGCTGCTGGAATGGCTTGAAAAAGGATATGACATTGCCATAGGTTCAAGAGGGTTAAAAGAGTCAGACATTCAGGTTCACCAACCCTGGTATCGTGAAAGAATGGGGAAGGTATTTAACCTGTTAGTCAGGCTGCTTACTGTAAGGGGTATAAAGGATACACAGTGTGGATTTAAATGTTTTAAAAAAGAGGTCATCAGGGATATTTTTGCCATGCAGACAATCACCCGCTTCAGCTTTGATGTAGAGCTGCTCTGGATAGCCCTTAAAAAGGGATACAGGATCAAAGAAGTGCCAGTGCGATGGCTGAATGACGCACAAAGCAGGGTTAATCCCGTGATGGACTCCTCTCGTATGTTCTTAGATCTCATAAAGATAAGGATCAACGATTTGAGGGGGGTGTATGAGTAGGCTTTTTTCTCTTTATTCAACAGTGTTACCAATAATTATTGGGATGGCCGGAACTGTTCTCCTTATGTTCTTCATCATTCACTGGACTGTCATAGTTCCCGATTCGGCTACATACCTTCGCATGGCAGAGGAGATACAAAAGGGTAAATGGCATATTGATCAATGGGCAAGGGGGCCATATTCAGGCCCTCCTCTATATCCTATGCTTGTAGCGTTGACAGAATGGATCATTCCTGGTTTTGATAGAGCCGGGAAAATAGTAGCTGTTATGGCAGCATCTGCTACCATTATCCCTTTATTTTTCCTGGCAAGACGATTTTATGGTGAGAAGGCGGGTTGGGCGGTTATCCCACTTACGGTACTAAATCCGTGGTATTTGCAATATGTTTCTCAAGCCCTGACGGAATCTTTATTTACCTTCCTTTTTCTTGCGGGAATTGTATTAACGCTTTATGCATTGGCACAGAATTCGCCGGTGCTCTGGTTTATTGTCGGGATAATGGCTGGTTCTGCCTGGATGACCCGGGATGCAGGCATTATTATGCCTTTTTTTTCCATTTTATGGCTTGCTATTGGGATGTGGAAAAAGAGGTGTTCACCTTTAGGCATAGTGAGAAATAGTGGTGCTCTTTTATTGGGTATTATTTTGATCTATGCACCATTTAAGATTTTGATGACTTTGGATCAGAAAAGCATGCATAATACGCCTAAGACAAGTATTGCCTTTAATCTTATAATACCTGACCTGAGAAATACTATGGAAAGGGAAATATACACTTCAAAGCTGAACGGAAGTAGTACGGAATATGCATTAACAGAAGCACAAAAAGTGTCTCCAAAACTGTCAGATGCATTATTGCAGCACTGGAGGAAGATTCTATATAGGTTTGGAGTCAATATTGGTTTAATGATAGCGTCGATGTATTCGATGCTGGGGTTGATTGCATCATTATTTGTTTTAATTGGGATTTCTTTAGGGAAGTCTTCTCTAAGAAAGGAATCAGAAAGATTTCCATTTCCTTTATTATTTATAGGTTCATATATAATCATTTATTTCATATTTTATGCCACTGCAGGAGGGTTCACAGGGGCATTGTTCCCTGAACGGTATCTTGTCCCGATAATCCCACTTTTGGGAATCTGGGCCGTCACTGGTATATTAATATCAGGAGAATTTATAAGGAAGTTTAAGGTTAAACATCTGGATAAGGTGATAATATTACTATGCCTTGGGATTATCCTCAGTATTTATTTGCAGAACATTCTGCAACTGAGAACATTTAGCCAGCAAAGACTTAAGAAAGTGGAATTTTACAAACTGCTGGGGGAAAGTATAAGGAAGGCATCGCACTCTCATGGTATGGAAGAAATTTCTGTTATGACAAGGTCACCATATTTATCTTATTACTCAGGCGCATCTTTTGTCTTGTTACCTTATGGCGAATATCCGGAGGTTATAAAATTTGCAAAACAAAAGGGGGTGGATTTCCTCTATGTGGATGTAGCTGTTATCTTTCAGCGCCCACAACTATCTTCTCTTTTGAATTCAAATACATCGTTGCCGGAGCTTGAGAGAGTCTATAATAAACATTCCAGGAAAGACAATAATAAGCTGTTAGCGGTGCTGTACAAAATAAAAAAATGATTTACATAATACTTGGGACAAAGGCGCAATTAATTAAGATGGCACCACTGATGGTAGCTCTGAAGGAGAGAGGGATAGATTATGTCTATATCTCAACAGGGCAACACAAGGAGACGATGCATGAATTGCATCAAAACTTTGATATAAGGGAGCCGGATTTAAGGCTGTATAATGGGGAGGACATAACTGGTGTTTGCCAGATGGCTCTGTGGAGCATAAGGATAATAACGAAGATTCTGGTCAATAAGAGGTTGCTTCTGAAGGATAACAGGAGGGGCATTGTCCTCGTACACGGGGATACCTTCTCCACTCTCCTTGGTGCGCTTCTCGGCAAATTGTTACGTCTGAAAGTTGCCCATATCGAATCAGGGCTCCGCTCATTTAATATATTTCACCCTTTCCCGGAGGAGATTACACGTATATTGACATTCTCTCTCACTGATTATTATTTTTGTCCTGGAGATTGGGCTGTAAGGAATATCGAGAAATATCGAGGTTATAAGATTAATACCACAATGAACACCCTCTATGACTCTTTAAGATTGGCAATGGAGAATGAGGATCATATCAAAATTGACATTCCTGATACTCCCTATTCTGTAGCTACTATTCACCGGTATGAGAATATTTTTCATCGGGATAAATTAAAGAGGGTTGTTGATATAGTATTGAATATATCAGAGAGGGTTAAGGTACTATTCATACTTCACCCACCGACAAGGAAGAATCTTGAGAAATTTGGATTATATGAAATTCTACATAAGAATAAAAATATAGAATTGCGGCCACGTTATGACTACTTTGAGTTTATAAAACTGATGCAAAATAGTGAGTTTATTATAAGCGATGGAGGAAGTAATCAGGAAGAGAGCTACTATATGGGACAACCATGTTTGCTTCTACGTAAGGCCACTGAACGTACAGAAGGACTGGGTGAGAATGTAGTTTTGTCTAACTACGATGACAAGATTCTTGAAGAGTTCATAAAAAAATATAAGAAGTACAAAACTGATCCTGTAATGGGTCCGGAAAGTCCGAGCAAGATCATTGTTGATTTTTTAATAGACTTTCAGGAAAATCGGTCTTTAAAGACTGAGAATTTGAATGAAATAGAATATACAGAAGAATACTATCTAAAAGAGTTTAGAAGGCATGAAGAAAAGCACGCCCACTTCCAGGATAAAGTTAAAAATGTTATGGAGATGGTTATGCCCATTTCTGAAAAGGAAGTAATCCTTGATCTTGGTACATGCAGCGGTACTTTTGCATTTGAGTGTGCAAAGTACTGTGCTACTGTATATGGTGTTGATCTGTCTCGAATGGCGATAGCATATTGCAATAAGAGGAAAAAGGAATTAGCTGTAGATAATTGCGAATTCATGGTATGCAGGAGTGAAAATATACCATTTAAAGATGGATATTTTGATAAGATAATAATGGGAGATGTGGCTGAACACTTGCCTGGGGAGGTCTTTTTAAAGACAATTAGTGAGGTGAAAAGGCTCTTAAAGCCAAAAGGGTTACTTATTATATACACACCTAATAGAAGTCATCTCTTTGAATGGTTGAAAGAAAAGAGGATTCTTAAACCAGACCCAACACACATTAATTTAATGACAAAGGACCAACTTGAAGATATTCTAAAAAGTTCAGGACTTGCTATCCAAAAGTCATATTATAAATCTTCTCATTTTTTATTGTTTAATTTATTAGAAGATATATTTACTAAAATTCCCCTTCTTGATAGATTCTCTGGAAGAAGAATATGCATTGTTGGCATTAAATAGGAGGTGATGATTATATAGTGCGTGTCTGCTATTTCGGAACATATGATAGAAACCGTCCTCGTAACAGAAACATCATAAAGGGATTAAAGGCAAATAAAATAGAGGTCATAGAATGTCATTATTCGCCATGGGGCGAGGTTGAAGATAAAACTGTACTACAGGGAGTTCTCAATAAATTTGCTGTTTTGGTTCATTTCCTTTTTGCTTATTCATATCTTATCTTCCGGTACATCTTTATTGGACATCACGACGCAATAATAGTGGGCTATCTTGGACATATTGATGTGTTTGTTGCAAGACCCCTTGCAACATTAAGGGGAAAGCCCATAGTATTTGACGCATTACTATCTCTTTATGATACAGTGGTGAATGACAGGAAGCTTTCGGGCCCGAATGGATTCATAGGCAGGCTTTCTTTTTTTATAGACAGGACCGCTTGCCGTATGGCAGATGTTGTCGTATTGGATACGGATGCCCATATAGACTACTTTGTTAGAACTTTTCAACTTCCCCGGGATAAATTCAGGCGAGTATTAGTAGGTGCAGACGAGTCCCAATTCTACCCTACCACTCAATTACGCAATCAGTTAACCAGTCAACGATTAAAGGTCCTATTCTATGGCCAGTTTATTCCCCTGCATGGCATAGAATTCATTGTCAGGGCTGCAAAGATACTTGAAAAGGATAACGTGGAGTTTACGATAATTGGAAATGGACAAGAATATAAGAAAATACGTGACATGGCTGATGTAATGAATGTCTGGAATATCAATTGGATAGACTGGATAGAATATAACAGGCTTGTAAACTACATAAACGAGGCTGATATTGTTCTTGGGATATTTGGAGGTTCGGACAAGGCAAAGCGTGTAATACCGAATAAGGTGTTTCAGGCCATAGCCTGTAAGAAGCCGATTATTACAGGTGATTCTCCTGCAGCACGGGAATTGTTCCGGGACGGTGAGAATGCACTTTTATGCCATGTAGGTGACCCAAGGGCTATAGCTGAATCTATAGGTCTCCTGAGGGACAATGAAAATCTGAGGATAAAGATAGGATTCAATGGATATAATACATATTTATCACAGTGTAACATCGAGGCCATAGGTAATCAGATGCTGGATGTTCTTATTTGGAGATAGAAACCGAGATGATACTACAATGACGGCTTTAAATAAGAAAATCCTCAGTATTGCTATATTGTTAATAATTGTATATTTCTTTGGCAGGGTCATTGACAGGGAATGGGGTAAGATATCAGGGTATAACTGGTCTCCTCATCTGTCATGGCTTCTATTATCCATATTAATCTTGTTTATTGTTTACTTAATGGCTGCTTTTGGATGGACATTGGTTTTATGGATGATAGGGGGAAGGATAGGATGGGTCAGAGGATTTTATATCTTTCTGCTCTCTATCTTCGGACGATATATCCCCGGCGGTGTATGGTCAGTCCTTGGAAGGGTATATCTATGCAGGCTTGAGGGGATACCCGATTCAAGGTCAAGTATGAGTATTCTGCTGGAGCAGGCCTATCCTATTGTATCAGCCAGCATTGTGTTTGCCGCCTCACTCCTTTTCTGGAGTGATACACGCATTGTAGCGAGGATGCTCCCGTTACTCATTTTACTGCCGACGTCTTTTGTATTTCTTCATCCAAAACCGTTTCTCAGCATAGTGAATCCCATTCTGACACGATTTGGCAGAGGCCCTCTCGACATTTCCCTCACTTTTAACAATATGATCATCCTCACGTTTTACTATTTATTTTACTGGATAGTTGCAGGTATTGCCTTTTACTTTTTCATAAGGGCGTTTTTCCCATTGGAACTATACTATATTCCAATTCTTAGCGGGATATATGCGATTTCATTTACTGCAGGGTATCTTAGTTTTTTCACACCTGCAGGCTTGGGTGTACGGGAAGGTATTCTCACCCTTCTTCTGAGCCTTTTTATCCCCACACCTGTTGCAATCGGGGTAACACTTCTATCAAGATTATGGCTTATAGGGGTTGAATTGATTATACTAACAGTCTTTCTTATAAATGCTAAGACACGTAAGATGGCAAAGACTGCACTGGGATGGTGAAATTAATCTTTGTAATACCCTACTTCCAGGAGTAAGTGCCAAAATAACAAACCTGCAATATTAAGTTTATTCCTGCTTCAATGTTTATGTTTGTGTTCCGGTTCTTCTGTCCGGTCTAATCTCAACTGAGCTATCTGTTCGGCAATCAGCGTCATCATAAAGATGATAACACCATTGCCTATAAGCAATGCAGACATGTTTGTAAATCTGTGCATCGTTATAAACGTATAGATATAATATCCTATCCCTGCAGTAAAAAATGCAGCACTTACCGGAAGGAAGACCCTCGATGGCGAGAAAAGTGTGGCTATCTTCAGCATGATCATAAAGAATCTCACGCCATCCTTCAGAAGCTTTATCTTGCTCTTTCCTTCCCGCTTTCTTGCCACAATAGGTACAAAGGTAACGTTGTGGCCTGACCTGATTAAAGAAAGGGTAAGTGTGGATGGATAAGAAAAGGTATTGGGGAGAAGGTATATAAACCTTTTCGCGATCTCGCCTTTAATTGCCCTGAAACCAGAAGTAAGGTCCAGTATATCTTTTTTAGTAAGATAGGAAGCAAACCTGTTATAAATTGAATTGGCAATATCCCTGTGAACAGATGTCTCAGACTCCCTTGTCCTTGCCCCTATCACCATGTCATAGGGACCAAGCTGTTCAAGAAGTCTCGGTATATCTTCAGGCTTATGCTGACCATCAGCATCCATAAGCACGATTATATCCCCGGTTGCAGCACGGAGCCCGCTCTTTACCGCAGCCCCATTACCAAGATTATATGGGTGGCTTACGACAGTTGCCCCTGCCTCACGTGCCACCTTCTCCGTACTGTCTTTGGAACCATCATTTACAACTACTATCTCACATGACCCGCCCAATACATCCCGTACCCCTTTAATGACCTTGCCGATGCCCTTTTCCTCATTCATTGCCGGGATAACTACTGATATGGTTTGCTCAGAATTCATAAGAGTTTTTATGTTAACCTATATTCTAATAAAGGTCAATTTTGCAAAATGTGCATGCATCTGCAGAATCTTCTTGCCATCTTTTTAAAAATCTTCAAAGTGGTATATCTATTGCATATAAATATGTATTGATGTTAAAACATCATGGTGTGAGACCCCGCTTAACCTATCTATTAGTAGTATGCCTGTTTATTTCTATCCTTACAGGCTGCAGTAGTGAGTATAATACTATTGGCCCAACATTAGAAGGGAAAGAAAGCATAACCGGTGGGACAATGTTATTACTGGCTGGCAGGCCAGGAGGCGTAGGTACCTCTGATGCTATAGGCACACTTGCAAGATTTAATTCACCCCGTGGAATTGCGGTTTATGGAGATACCCTCTATGTTACTGACAAAAGCAATCACACAATTCGAAAAATAGATTTATACACTAAATCCGTAACAACGATTGCAGGTTATCCTGGCAGACCGGGAGTTAATGACGGTATTGGCAGTAACGCCAGATTTTATTTCCCTGAGGGCATTGCTACTGACGGTGTTTATCTATATGTGGCTGATACCGGAAACCAAGCTATACGTAAGATAGAAATAGATAGTGGCAGCGTTGTCACACTTGCCGGTAAGCGTGGGCAGGCTGGTTTTATGGACGGAACTGGCACGAATGCCATGTTCAGAGTACCATCCGGTATAACAATGATGGACAATTTGCTCTATGTAGCAGATACAGACAATCATATTATAAGGCGGGTCAATAAAAATAGCGGTGAAACAGTTACTGTAGCAGGTACTGCTTCTACAGCAGGTAACACAGACGGTACTGGTGTCTCTGCCCTCTTTTACTATCCTTTTGGAATCACCAATGATGGGAATTATTTATTCATTGCTGATACATTTAACCACACTATAAGAAGGTTGAATGCTCAGACCGGAGAGGTTATTACCCTGGCCGGCAAAGTTGGGGAAAGAGGTTTTGCGAATGGACTGCTTTCGGATGCAAGCTTTTCTTATCCATCAGGCCTGATAATAAAATCAGGAGAACTATTTGTTTCTGAGTTGGGGAATGATGTGATCAGGGCAGTAGATTTGTCTCAGGGTATGGTTAATACAATTGCCGGTACTCCGCAAGTCTCGGGAACTTCAGACGGTCCCCCGGGGATTGGTAAGTTTAACAGTCCAGCTGACTTGATTATCGTAGGTGACAATCTGTATGTTACTGACATGGATAACAACACGATACGAAGTGTCAATGTTTCTAACGGAGAGCTGATAACTATAGCAGGGTCTCCATCGTATACAGGGGCTACAGATGAGACTGGCGGGAACAGCAGATTTAGCACACCGGGTGGTATAGCAATGGATGGAGGTGTCCTATATGTAGCAGATACCTTTAATCATACTATACGAAAGGTAGATGCAGAGACAGGGGCGGTAACTACAATTGCAGGCAGAGCCGGGGTATCCGGCACTACTGATAGTTCAGAGAGTGCCGCTGTATTTAATTCACCCACGGATGTGATAGCGGATGCGAGTGGTGAGTTTATTTATATAGTAGATACAGATAATCATGTTATAAGGAGTATGAACATTGCTACCGGTGAAGTGCGCACATTTGCCGGATATCCCGGTACGTCCGGGACAGCGGATGGAATTGGGACAGTGGCGAGGTTTAATTCGCCGCGTCGGGGTGTGAGGATAGGAGATAAATTATATATCGTTGATACAGGGAATCATGTAATACGCGTAATTGATCTTCTTACAAAGGAGGTAGCAATTCTGGCAGGGGAGAAGGGTGTGACAGGCTGGATAGATACAGATGAAAGCACTTCCGGAGTTGCCCGGTTTAACAGCCCCGGAGATGTAGCAACTGACGGGGACTTCCTATATGTAGCGGATACAGGTAATCATGTTATAAGAAAGATAGACCTGTATAACGGTGTCGTTGAGACCATTGCAGGAATCCGCGGAGGTTCAGGTCTTGTGGATAGCGTTAATGGTTCTCCTTTGTTTAAATTGCCCGAGGGTATTACCTGGCATAATGGAATCCTTTATGTCTCAGACACTGGTAACCATATAATGAGAAAGGTAGACCTTGCCACAGGGGAGGTATCTTTTTTGGCTGGAGACGTGTTTTGTACAGAGGAGACAGAGGTTATAAATGATGTAAGCACAATAAATAAGAGTTGCAATGGTCAACCCACAGGCACAAGTGCTTTTGGTGATTCGACTGACGGAACTGGCAAAACCACATCTTTTAATGCCCCTTCAGGAGTTAATACAGACGGTGTCTATCTCTATGTAATGGACTCAGGAACTAACAGGATCAGGAGGGTAAATAAGGATACAGGAGAGACACAGACCTTTTCGTATTCAAGGCATAAGGGTGTTCCCTTGAATTTTCCGTCGGGTGGTGATTTGGCTGGTGATGTCCTATATATTGCGGATAAAGGTAATCACATAGTACGTAAATTAGAGATTAATGATCTTAGCAGCGCTCCTTTGATCCTGATAGCAGGCAATCTTGGGGTAAGCGGCTATGGTTATAGCGCCGGATATTCGGCCAGCTTCTATAACCCTGTTGGTATTACTGCTGATGGCATGGGGAATCTGTATGTGGCTGATACAGGAAATCATACTATCAGAAAAGTAGTGATATCTACCGGCGAAGTAACTACAGTTGCAGGTATACCGGCAAGGCCGGGATTTATGAATAGTGAATTTGGTAATCCCATGTTTAACTATCCAAGAGGCATCTGTATTATTGGGAACCATCTGTATGTGGCGGACTCCGGAAGCCATCTTGTGCGCAGAGTCAATCTTTCCACAGGATATGTGGGGCTTGTAGCCGGTTTGAGTGATTACGTCTTGAACATAGGTTCTCCGGGAACCTCAGACAGTACAGGGGCAGCAGCAGGGTTTAGTGACCCGAGGGGTATTACCACAGATGGCAAATATCTTTATGTCACAGATAGTGGTAATCATACTATAAGGAGGATCCTGGCAGCCACCGGTCAGGTAAGGACGATTGCAGGTATGCCTGGAGAAGCAGGTTATGTTGACGATGTCAGCTTTGATGCAAGATTTAATTATCCGAGGGGAATCACTGTTGATGGAGATTATCTGTATGTGGCGGATACGGGGAACAATGTGTTCCGTAGGGTGAATAAGTATACCGGAGAGGTTCTTACATTGTCAGGCAAGAAGGGAGAATCTTCTTTTATACAGGGTACAAGGGAAGATGCCAGATACAACAATGTGGTAAGCGTTACGACTGTACCGGAGACGCCATATTTATACTTTACCGATAGTGCTGAAAATGTAGTTGGGAAGATTGAAAAATAGCTTGTAATATAGAAGGTTGTTGGTATATTTATGGCTGGTATATTTATTGCTTAATTATATAGAAGGTTGCATTTAGTCTGAATTCCATGGGCGGCAGCATATCCTTTTCCCGTACATTACGTCCTTTCCGTGCATTACAAATGCATGGTTTGATTCTTCTGTTTTTATCCCTTATGCCTTCTATGGCAAGGGCAGAGGACGGTATCCATATCAAATCCATGCTCATACCGTATGTTACAATAGAGACGGTTCAAAGTGATAATATATATTTTACACCGGACTTGAAACAAAGTGGTTACAGTGTCACTACTGCCCCTGGTATTAAACTGGAACTACCGTTAAACAGACATATGCTTTCTCTGGATTACGACACTGAAATGACAAGATATGTTGACTTCAGTAGTGAGAATACCACGGACCATCATTTCAAGGGACAAATTGACCTCAAATTCGGCAACCTTGCAGGGATGCAGCTGCAAAGCACACACATGAATGATCATGAGCCGAGAAGCTCATCACATACAGGCATAATTGAAAAATATGAAAGCGATGCTTTTACAGCTTCTTTTTCATATCAACTTGCAGATGTGTCAAAAGTTCAGTTGGATTATGCAACTACTGAATGGGATTTTAGATCAAGCAGTTTCAGGGAAAGGAATGAGATTCTGATATCCGGTTATATATATTACAGGGTGTTACCGAAGACATCTGCCTTTATGGAATATGACCGCAGGAATATAGATTATGATACATTTTCAAATTTCACAGATAATAAATCAGATAGCGCCCTCCTGGGTCTTAAGTGGGGGATTAATGAGAGATCGCAGGGAGTGATAAAGGGCGGATATGCATGGAAGGATTTTGATTCAGCTTCTAAGGAAGACTATGACACATGGACATTATCAGTAGATTTGAGCCACAGGTTTACTGATTATACAGCCTTATCACTGGTGAATAAGAGGATCGTAAAAGAGGCAACCATACAGGGTGCAGACCTTATCCTGAGCTCTGAAAGCCATGCAAATTTTACTCACAGGTTTTATACAAGAATTGATGCTGTTCTTCAAGGATATTATAGTAAGAATAATTTTCTTGATGTCAGCAGCGGTGATAAAGAAATCAGAGAGGACAGAATAATTGCCGTAGGTGCAGGCGTGAAATATTATTTTAATGATTTGATGTCGCTTTTACTTGATTATGAACACAGGGAGAGGAACTCAAGTGACAACAGCAATGACTATGATAATAATTCCTATATATTAAGCTTAAGATTTGAATTATAATTAGTGCTTGTATCATTTTTATTAACACATGTTACAGGAGGTATCTGACTATGGTAAATAAAAAAATATATTGTCTTGTTACCTGCATTGTGATTGCGGCAGTATTTTCTTTAAACACCGCATGGGCAGGAGATGCTAAAAAAACATCTTACAAAATGATAGAACGGGATGTCGCCGCTAAAGTGCCTGTACATGATATTATCAAACATGCCGTTGATTCCGGTATGGATATCGGCAGTGTCGTTGATGCCCTTATAAAGAGCGGAACCGATGCATCATCTGTCGTGTATACTTCAATTACAGAGGGCTATCCAGCAGTTGATGTTGTCAGATCGGCTGTAGAGGCGGATTCTCCGCTGAGTACTGTAGTCAATTCTGCAATTAACGGAGGTGCGGATACGGAGATGGTTGCCAAAGGGGCACTTAAGGCCGGGGAATCTCCTTCAGCAGTTGCAACTGAAATCTCTGCCGCTACAGCGCCACAGTCTCCTGTATTCAGTTCATCGCCATTCTCTGGCCGGAAACATAGCGCCAAACAAAAAAATAGCGATGATGACTCGGATTCTATATCAGGAAGTAACAGCTTGGATACTGCTATAAGTATGGATTTGGAGAAGGAAAAACCTCCGCATGATGATCGGGGTAATCATTATGGCACTATACATAAACCGCAAAAATAGTTAATTGATATTGTATGTCAGGCATCATAATTCGATGGTCGTATCTTAAAACAGTTATTCTGATATTGGCCATTCTGCTGCTTCTTGTTGATAGTCCGGCAGCATTATACATGCCGGTGGGTAACATCACTGGTCTATCTGGAAATGTGGTTGTGAATAAACCAGGTAATGAAAAGCCAGTTGGTCTCAGGAAGGAAGATGCAGTCTTTATCGGGGACATTTTAAGAACAGGCAGGAAATCACGTGTACAAGTGACGTTTATTGATGATAACTTTGTGAACGTCTCATCTGAGAGTTCTATAATGGTAAATCAATATATCTTTGACAGGGAGAGAAAGAGGAGAAAGGTTATTGTAAAGTTGCTGGAAGGGGGGGTGAGGTTTATTCTTTATAAGAAATACAGCAATTCTTCCTTTGCAGTTGAGGCAGGTAATGCCTCAATTACAGGTAATATAGCGGACTTTACTGTAAAGGTTTCACCGCATGAGACAGAGGTAATTGTGCTTGACGGATTTGTTAATGTAAAAAACATATCCTCTATGGTTGTAGGTGAGATTCGGTTGGGCATTAATCAGAAAACTGCAGTCAAAGAGAAAAATCCACCATCTGAACCTGAGATAGTAACATCACAACAAAGGAATGCATGGATAGAGGAGACTAACGTACATTGAGAATGAGAAAAAATGTTCTATTCGTTATTAGTATAATACTTATATGCTTATACGCTGTTATTCCGGCCGATTGCCAGGAATACATTATCGGCGAGGGTGATCTGCTCAGGATAACAGTATATGACCATCCTGATCTTACTACTGAGACAAGGGTCAGTGGAGAAGGTCAGGTTAACTTTCCCCTTATTGGTGAGGTTATTGTAAATGGACTAACCGGCCAGGAGATAGAGAAAAAGATAGTCCAGCTTCTCAAAGGTGACTATATTAAAGATCCTCATGTCTCTGTCTTTATTATGGAATATAAAAGCAAGAAGGTGACAGTCCTTGGTGAGTTTACAAAACCAGGTCTGGTGATGTTGAGAGGGGATTCAACATTGCTTGAGGTGATATCAAATGCAGGCGGCATTACACCTAATGCAGGCGAGAAACTTTATATACAGCGGAAGATTGTAAAAGGTGGTAGTGACAGGAATGCTGATATAACAGTAGTGATTAATTTGAAGAAGCTCCTTGAAGAAGGTGACATCACCGCGAATACTGATGTGGAAGATGGAGATAGTATATATGTGCCGCGGGCATCATTTGTGTATGTCACAGGTGAAGTAAAGAGCCCCGGGGCATATAAGATTACAGAGAATCTGACTGTGTTAAAGACTATTACTCTTGCCGGCGGACTTACCCAGAAGGCAGGGCAGGGTAAGATTAAGATTGTGCGCAAGACTGACAATGGAGAGGTTACGATTAAGGTCAGGATGGATGATCTGGTTATGCCGGATGATGTACTGATGGTGCCGGAAAGTATTTTTTGAGGGAGGGTTTATAAATGTTGTTTAAGAATGATAATTTGCATCTGCTTGATTACTGGCGTGTACTTTCAAAACGCCGGTATGCGGCGATAATAGTTTTTGCCTTTATAGTGGGAATTGTTACCGTGTACTCATTTGTTGCAACACCTGTGTATAAGGGGTCAGCCCAGATACTTATCAATCTTGAGAAAAACCCGACTATGACCTTTTCGGAGGGTGACGTTGCATATTTACAAATGAAGGATTCGGATGATTATTTTCGCACACAGATAGAGATATTAAACAGCCGGGGTTTTGCAGACAAGGTTGTAAAAAAACTGCTGCTTGATAAAAATCCTTATTATCTTGAGAAGAAAAGCAAGCCTGACAACGGTATGATCAATAAGATAAAAGACACTGTATTCATGTTGTTCCCCGGAAGGACGAAACCAGATAATCCATTTCCTGAATCTCTGGCGCAGAGGGAAATTGATCCGGAACTTGTAGACATCATACTTTCTGAAATGCGGGTTGAGACAGGCAAAGAGGGCAATATCATCAAGATTCACTATCTTTCAGAGAATCCCAACGTGGCTGTCGCTATGGCTAATGGAATCGCGGCTGCATATATTGAACACAATATGTATATAAGAATAAAGCCGTTCAGGGATGCGGTTGAGTGGCTTTCGGCGAGGATGGTGGAACTACGGGCGAAGGTTGAATCTTCAGAAAGGACCCTCCAGAAATACAAGGAAGAACGCGGTATTGCTTCTTTTGAAACAAGAGAGAATATCATTGCGCAGAAACTTCAGGAACTGGTGTCTGAGGTTGTAAGGATTGAAGGCCGGAGACAGGAGGCTGAGATCCGGTACAATCAGATCAAGTCTGTTATTGACAGCCCTGAACTCCTGGCCACTGTGCCTGATGTCATGAATAATCTGGTAATCCAGGGTTTAAGGATTGAAGAGCTTAGAATCAAGAAGGATATCTCGGAGTTGTCTGAGAAGTATGGCCCCAGGCATCCGCATATGATGAAGATTGTTTCTGAATTGAATACTGTCCAGAAAAATCTTGTGGAAGAGGCCAGAAAGATGTTAAGTGCAGCCAAGACAGAGTACGAGATTGCGAAGAGCCGCGAGACATCTCTTAAAAGGGCGCTTGATGAGCAGAAACAGGAATTTCTGGACCTGAGCAGGAAGTCCATAGAGTTTAATGTAATAGCAGGCGAATCGGAGAGCAACAAACTGTTCTATGAAATGCTGCTTAAAAAACTCCAGGAGGCATCCCTGTCGAGCGGCATTAATATCTCCAATGCCCAGATTATAGATAATGCAGTTACACCAAAGTCTCCTGTTAGTCCCAGAAGAGGACTGTATATTTTCTTAGCAGCAATTGCCGGTGTTTTCGGCGGTGTATTTGCTGCCTTTTTTGTGGATTATCTGGATGACACGATTAAGGGCCAGGCGGACGTAGATAGTATACTTGGATTGCCCTTCCTTGGTCTGGTGCCGGCAGCAAAAGGGACAGGACCTCTCTACATAACTGCAGATCCCAGGTCTGTAATGGCGGAATCATTCCGGACTATACGTACAAGCGTAATGCTGTCCTCAGTAGAGAAGCCTCCAAAGGTTATAGTTATTACAAGCACATTCCCGAAAGAGGGCAAGACAACCATTGCTTCCAATCTTGCGGTTGCGATGGCGCAGATGGGGGAACGGGTGCTTCTAATTGACGCTGATATGAGAAAACCCTATATTGATAAAGTCTTTGGAATGGATAATTCTATTGGTATCAGCAATGTCATTGCGCGGCATAGTGATTTTCCTGACGCTGTCAGGACAATGCCTGATTTTCCTAATCTGAGTATACTCCCGGGAGGCAGGATAGCTCCGGACCCGTCTGAACTTCTTAGTTCCAGTCTGATGAAGGATTTACTTAATGGTTTAAGGGATAGATTTGACCGCATTATCATTGATTCACCTCCACTGAATGCTGTTTCTGACCCCCTGATATTATCCAGTCTTGCAGACAGCGTCATCATGGTAATATGGGGAGGCGTTACAGGAAGGGATGTTGTAAAAAAATCTATGCAGTCTTTAAAGGGTGTTAATGCAAAGATTCTGGGAGTCGTTATAAATAATCTGGCGATGTCAAAAAGGGATGGTTACCAGTACTATTATTCTTATTATTCTTATTCAGAAGGAAAAGGAATAGAGAAAACAGTATGATTGACATCCACTGTCACATCCTCCCTGGAACTGATGATGGCCCTGAGACTATAGAGGAATCTCTTGAGATGTGTCGTATAGCAGCATTGGATGGCATAAAAGTTATAGTTGCCACACCCCATTTCAGACCAGGCATTTCTGAATCCAGCCAGGAAAAGGTTTCTGATCTTATTGCAATATTGATGGATAAGGTAAAACAGGAGTGTATAGACTTACAGATACTGCCAGGGTCGGAGGTGACATTTACGGCGGAGATGCCCGATTATATTAGAAATAATGAGTATCTGACTATTAATGGAAATGGCAGATATTTTCTGACTGAGTTTTATCCATCAGCAGTTCCGTTACACTGGGAAACTGTGCTGTTATCAATGCTACATTCAGGTTATGTTCCGGTTCTTGCTCATCCTGAAAGAAATTCCTTTTTTATGAATAATCCTGAGGGGTTGTCTGCCATTGTAAGGAGCGGAGTCCTTGTGCAGATTACTGCTATGAGTGTGACTGGAGAATTAGGTGAAGAAATACAGAGACTTAGCATCTTTCTCCTGAAGCATAATCTTGTCCACGTTATTGCAACGGATGCGCATTCTTCTGTACACAGGGTGCCGATGCTGGCGGAGGCAGTCAGCATAGCTGCTGATGTTATTGGAAAAGAACATGCCTCAGCCCTTGTTACCTCAGTGCCTGCTGCAATTACTGGTGGCAAGACTGTCATTTTTCCACCCCCTCAGTTGTCTGATCAGAAGAAAAAGAGATGGCCGCAAAATATTTTGATGCAGTAATTGAAAAGGGAATTGCCTTTATCCTGATCTTTACCCCGCTTGCAATAGGTACTGTTCAGCAATGGTCAATCGCTATTATGGAAATAGCCTCATTTATCATCCTATGCGCCTGGATTTTGAAAATGGCTTCAGATGGGAAAGTTGTGGTTCTCAAAACACCTCTCTTTGGAATTCTTGCAGCCCTGTTTTTGCTCATAGTCTTTCAAATCCTGCCGCTTCCTGAACGGCTGATGGCTTTCTTGTCTCCTTCAGCTAATAATATGTATTCTGCATTCCTCGGGGATGATGTAACAATGAGCAGGACGATTAGCATATACTCCGGTGCGACCAGGGAGGAATTATTTAAACTCCTTTCATATGTGGCAGTCTTCATTGTTGTGGTCAATCACTTCAGGACAAAGGTGCAGATAAGTCGTGTAGTGCTCACAATAATATATATGGGATGTTTTCTTGCTGTCTTTGCAGTAATCCAGAAGATGACCTGGAATGGAAGACTGTACTGGTTTTATCCGGTTGGTAAAGGGCTCCATTCTGATATGACATACATATGGGGCCCCTACATTAACCATAACCACTTCGCGGGATATATGGAGATGGCTATTCCAATTGGTTTGGGATTTCTTCTATACAAGTTATCCGGCATTAATAGTTTGCATGGTCTTCCGGTGAGCAGGAGGATTGCCCGTTACTTGGACAGAAAGGATAGCGTCTACGTGATGTTTCTTTGTCTTGCTGTATTGATTATGTCTGTTGTCCTGTTTATGAGTTTGTCAAGAGGGGGCATAATAGGATTTACGGCATCTGTACTATTCTTTTCCTGGATGATCCGGACAAGACCTTCATTAAGAAAAAAGACAGGAGTCTTTGCGTTATTGGGGATAATAACCCTTATTATTGTGTTACTTTCAGGATGGGGGCGGATAGAAGAAAGATTTCAGGAGGCAGGAGAGGTAGAAAAGATGAATAGGATAGACATTTGGTCAGACACCATTAATATTGTCATGGATTTTCCTCTTCTTGGAACAGGACTTGGAACATTTAAAAATATATATCCCCAATATCAATCAGATAATTCCAGATTCTTATTCGATCATGCTGAAAATGATTATCTGGAGATTGTGACGGATATGGGGATTGCCGGTTTTATTATCATCATTGGTATGGTTTCTGTCTTTTCCCATTCTGTTATAAAGGCGTGGCGTAAGAGACATGATAATTTCATTAAATGCATTGTTACAGCCGGTATGTCTTCGTGTGTTGCCATTGCGGTCCACAGCTTTACAGATTTTAACCTGCGTATTCCAGCGAATATGATGCTGCTAACGGTAATTGCCGCGATTACATATTCCTCTGTCCTTATTCCTACTGATAAGAAATACAGCGATGCCATATAAAACATTTAATCTTGACAGACAGAAGTCTGTCAGGCTTGCAATTGCAGCAGTTATTACATCGGGCGTACTGTTGTTGTTTCCGATCAGGATGCTTATGGCGGATTACTATTACAACAGGGTCTCAGGAATTCTTGACGATAAATCTACGGAACAGATGGACCTGCTGGTAATATCCGGTGAAACCATCTTAAACTATAACCAATCTATAAAATCTTTGGAAAAAGCAGCGGCACTTGTTCCTTCAAATTCTGTTTATTTTAAAGCCCTGGCAGATATATATATAAAACTGGGCAAGTGGGCAGAGATTATGCAAATGGTTGGTGCAGAACTACCGCAGGAGGCAGTCTCCGTAGAGGATGCCAATAAAAATGCGGTTAAATATTTAAGAAGGGCTATTTTATTAGAACCAACAAATCCTGATTATCATCTTGCACTGGGAAAGCTATATCATGTAACTACAGGAGATACATGGCATTCCGGAAAAGAATTGTCACGGGCTGCATATGCCTATCCTGTAAATGCGCCATTGAGATATGTGATAGCCAATCATTATTTGCTTTCCGGAATGAAAGGTGAGGCGCTCGAGCATGCGAGGATACTTGCGGCGGTTGATGACAGTTATCATACGCCGGATTCGGCAAGAGGGACTCTTGATGCTGAGAGAAGAACTCCTGAGTATTTGTCGAGAGTTACCGGAAGCTATCTTTTCAAGGCACTGGAAATAGCCTGGATGGTTTCGAAAGACCCTGAGGTGATAAAGGGTATTGCACCAGAGAATCCTGAAGCTAAAGATGCAGCCAGGTTGTTTTTAGAGGGCAAGGGATTTTATGAGTAAAATAGCAGGTTAAGTATGTCATCTATTTTGAGACGAACATTCAATAACATATTCTGGCTTTTTATCGGGGAAGTCTGTGCCAAGGGGGTTGTATTTCTTACGACGCTCTATCTTGCAAGAGTGCTTGGAATTGATGGTTTTGGAAAATTCTCACTTGCGCTTGCTATGAGTACCTACATGTGGATCTTTGTGGACATGGGGATTACCGGATATGGTACAAGAGAGATTGCACGGGATCGGGAGAAGATTTCAGAAATTTTCAGGATACTTAATTCACTAAGGCTTGTACTGGCAGTTGTTTCTTTCTTAATCTTAATTATATTTCTTCACATATTGAATATCCCTTTAGACATGAGGATGATACTGCTTGCAGGAGGTTTCTATGTAATAGCATATGCCCTGTCACCTGACTGGGTGCTGCGTGGGATAGAGCGTATGGAATATATTGCACTGGGTAATGCCGTAATGAGTATTGTTTTTTTGCTGACAGTTTATTTATTTGTCAGAGCCCCTGACGATACTGTTTCAGCAGTTCTTTACAGGTCATTCTCATTCCTTCTGGGAAGCTTTGTTGCATTAATTATCCTTAAAAGGACTATGAATGTATGGTATGCCTTTGAGATATCTTTATCAAAGTGGTTGTTTCACTTAAGGGAGTCATTTTACTTTGCTGTAAACGGCGGATTGAATAATATTGCCATGTATATACCTGTCTTTTTCCTTGGGCTTTGGGCTGCTATGGAGGATGTGGGTATATTTTCCGCACCTCAGAGGGCTATTGTCCTGATTATAAATACAGTGGCAGTCATACAGGTGGCCTCATATCCTGTAATGTCAAACCTCTATGTTTCTGACAAATATAAATTTTATCTTATTCATAAGACTATTGAGAGAGTAATGTTGTATATAGGTCTCCCTATAGGTGTAATGGGGATGATATTGAGTAAGGAAATAATTTCTACTCTGTACGGTAATATGTATGAAACAAGCTCTGCCATATTCAGAGTGATGATATGGATAGTCCCCCTGACTTTTCTAAGGTCTAATTACGGGAGGACATTATTAAGCGCAGGTTTCCACAGGTTTAATATGTTTGCAACCGGAAGCGGCGCAGTTGTAACTATTCTTCTATGTATTCTCTTTATACCGACATACAGGGGTACAGGTGCTGCTATATCCGTCCTGGCCGGTGAGGCTGTGATTCTGATAATAATGGGAGTGATGTTTGGTATTAAACTATATCGCTCATATCCATTTGATGTCTTTTTTATTAAGATTGTGATTGCAAGTATCACTGCCGGCTTGATAGTCAGAATAGCAGACTTGCCACTGTTTTATTCTGCAGTCCTGGGAGTAATACTCTACTTTGGTATCTCTTTCTTTCTTGGAATTATTACCGTTGGGATGATCAGGGATATATGCAGCAGAATAATTCAACGCAGGGTTGGAATAGTATAAATATGTTCGTAAAGCCCAACTTCTTTATTGTAGGTGCAGCCAGGTCCGGCACATCCTCATTAGCCTATAACCTTGGACAACACCCTGATATATATATATCACCCATAAAGGAACCATTTTATTTTGTATCGGACTTTGGTCTGAATGATTTTGATGAGTATATATCACTTTTCAAGGATGCCGGCGATGCAAGGGCCGTAGGAGAGGCATCAACAGGGTATTTATTCGATGAGCACGCACCTGTTGCAATACATGAATTGTTTCCTGATGCAAAGATTATTGTTATCCTCCGAAATCCCGTGGATATGGCCTTTTCTTACTGGCGATTTACACAGATTGCCGGGAATGAGTCAAAGAGTTTTGAGGAAGCCACAAGCGATGAGGAGAGAAGATATAGAAAGACAGAGGAGTTCAAGCGTAAGGCCCTCAACTGGTGGGCAATGTACCTATACATAGAGAGGGCGATGTATTTCTCTCAGGTGAAGAGGTATATTAATATATTTGGTCGTGGTAAAGTCAGGGTCTATATATTTGAAGATTTTATTAAACGGATAGAGGAATTATACAAAGACCTGTTTGCATTTCTTGATGTCGATGCCAATTTTACTCCCGACTATTCGGTTAAGAACGAAGGCGGTGATATCCATTCCCAATTCTTAAAGAAGCTGAGAGACCGCAAGTATCCATTTATCAAGAAACTATTCCCAGTAACCTTCAGAGTAAAATTAAAGAGCCGTCTTTTAGACGTCAACAGAAAAAAGGACGAAAAGATTATTATGAACACAGAAACACGGAGGCGGCTGGAGGTCTTCTTCGAAGAGGATATAAGAAGTCTTGAGCAGTTATTAGGATACCGTATCGAGGCATGGAAGAAAAAAGAACAGCAAGTTATCAGCCCCTTTTAATAAGCAGGCGTGATCTCCTGAAGATTATTGCGGTTAATTTGATGATTCTGGGCTATGATGCTCGAATGGTCGCATCGAAGATTCCTGTTCCAAAGGGTATTTATGCGGTAACCAATACTGCAAACTGGATTATGGAGGATGGAAAAAGAAGAAACCTTTTTGAGATAGATTTTGTAGATGGAGTCACAAATTATACAAGGTGGGCTGAGATAGAGAAAGAAGAGGGTAGTTATGACTGGAAGTCTTTTGAACGGATGATAAAAGAGGCTGCTGATAACAATAAGAAGTTATCCTACAATATCATAAGTGGAAATCACGCACCTGACTGGGTATATAACAAGGCAGGAGTTCACGGTTATGAATACTTTAATTCCCGCAAAAACAAAAGGGTGAGAACTTACCTGCCATGGGTTGAGTCAGGTAAGAACCGTGCACTGAATTCAGGGTTACTTAAAATATGGGATAAAACCATTTTATCTTTTGCAAAACATCTTCATAATCATCCACTGAAAGATAGCATAGCATATGTCGCTATTACAGGAGGGCCGACCAGTAACGGACTTGAGATCATCTGGGCTGCAAGCGATTACAATGAATTCAGCAAACTGAACTGGGATGAGGAGGTTGAAGGACTCTTTATCCATTTCTGGATGAAAGTAATTGATATCTTCATGGAGTATATGCCGGATGTACCTCTGGGGCTGGCATTTACTGATCTCTTTGGGGTTAACATGTTTGGCATAAGCAGAAGAAATATCGAAATTTCCAAAACGATAGTTGACTATGCATTAAAGGTATCTAAAATTCATAATGCTACTGTTGTGCCTATGGGCCTGTGGCTGGGCAATATAGACCCGGATGATCTGAGAAACCATCCGCTGGTGAGACTTATCCGTTCATTTAATGTCTCCTTTGCCTTACAGGGCGGTTTGAGCACATTGCATAAAAAAGACATGGAGAAGATGCTTTCTCTGGCAGAGGATATAAAGTCTTCATGGATTGAATTATGGCACAGCGACATTCTGAATGAGGATTATTCCAGGATTATAAAAGACACAAGACGTAGAATCAGTTGAAGCAGCCAGGGCAGGGATTTTGGATATGAGCATATTGATTGTTAATTTATTGTTCTTAAGTATTTTATTTTGTTACGCAATTGTATCTAATAAAAACAAACAGTTTTATCTGTTTTCTCCATTTTGCTTTCCCTTTATCAACTTTGCAATTTATTATTTATTGCCGTCCACCGTAAATTATTTTTTTAAAGAAAGTAAAGAGATTAGAATACATCATATCTTGTATTTTCTGGGCATATTATCCTTTCTGTCAGGGGTTTCTTTATCAAAGAAAATTATTACAACAAAAGAATATGATTTAACAGTAAGACCCGGTTTTATCAAAGCGAAAAATATCCCTCTCTGGTTATTCTATTCCATCGGGGTTGCATTACTAACCATTTATGGGATCTGGTCAGGTGTGACAGATGGGCTGCTGTCAGGACGCAATATTGATGGGTTGAGGAGAAGCGCCGAGATTGGAAAGGGTTTCATAAAAGAACCAGGCTTGTACTTAACGAGCATATCCGGCCTGTGGCTCATAGGAAATTATCTTAACCCGGTACACAGGAGTCTTTTCGGTTTAAAGGGTATTTTTGTGATGTTATTTGCTTCGATATTTATCTTCTTTACTGTGGGGCACAAATTGGCATCTCTCCTTCCTCTATTAGTCATGACTGGTCTATATAATAAGTACAAACCCCTTTCCAGTATTAAAATGCTTGCTATAGGCTTATTTTTCTTTTTACTGATAGGTATGATAAATATCGTGAGGGTAGGAGAGATAAAAGGCCCAATTGGTTCAATACTAATAAATAAATCTATCATCGTTTCTTATGCATATGATTTCAATTACGTTCCGATAGTCAACAGTGTCTACAAAGGTAAAATAGATCTCCAGTATGGCAGAGAGTATTTACAGGACGCACTTTTATTCGTCCCGCGATTTCTTTATGCTAATAAGCCGGTAAGCTTTGATTATTTCTTAAAAGAGATGACTCACTCGACATTTAAAGGGGGGGGATTGCCTCCGACCACTATCGGTAGTTTGTTTCTTAACTTTGGATTCACAGGCGTTATCTTCGGCATGCTACTGATCGGATTTGGTTATAACTATCTATTTTATTTATATCTGCGTGCCACCTATGCAAAGGCTGTTATCCTGCTGTTCATTATGTATTATATCATGCGGCCATCCCAGTTTTTTGGGCATACTATTGTCTTTATAGTTTTCATATTTGTTATCGCCCTGGCAAGTCATTTTATGTATGAAGTTGCACTTTCAAGGAAAGAGAGGGAAAGTGGAATCTGACGCACGTTTTGAATTCGGTAAGAATTGGAGTCGTTATCTCTCTGTGCTGAACGATGATCGTATTGCTGCGGCGGAGGATTCGTTGAAAGAGATATTTGATGTTAATACCCTCGAAGGTAAAACTTTTCTTGATATCGGTTCTGGAAGCGGTCTTTTTTCTCTAGCTGCGATGAGATTAGGGGCAGCAAAGGTTCATTCATTTGATTATGATCCTGAAAGTGTAGCGTGTACGAAGAAATTAAAGAGAATATATTTTAAAGATGCACATAGTTGGTCTATTGAGGAGGGTTCTGTCCTGGACAGGAATTATCTCTCAAAATTAGGGGGATGGGATGTTGTTTATTCATATGGTGTGTTACATCACACCGGAGCAATGTGGCAGGCTTTGGAGAACATAGTCCCTCTTGTTAAAAGAGGGGGGAAGTTATATATAGCGATATACAACAAGCAGCGATTCATGACACCGGTCTGGACAAAGATAAAAAAGTCCTATGTTAAAGGCAACTCTATCACGAGGTTTTGGTTACTTGTTATATTTATCAGTTATTTTGTCCTAAGAGGTGTTATAGTTGATATGATCCGGATGCGCAACCCTCTACTTCGGTATAAAGAGAAGAAGTTCCAGCGAGGGATGAGTATGTTCTACGATTACATAGACTGGATCGGTGGATACCCCTTTGAGACTGCACGGCCTGAAGAAATCTTCGTTTTCTACAGGAAGCGTGGTTTTATATTAGAAAAACTTACAACATATTATGGTGGTTTTGGAAACAATGAATATCTTTTTTCCCAAAATGCAGATTAGGATAATTTAATATGTGCAGAATTGCCGGTTTCTGGGATTTCAATTATAAGAATGATTACGATATAAGAAAGACCATGGATGAGATGCGTGATACCATGAGCTATGGCGGACCAGATGATGCAGGAAGTTATACAGATAAAAACCATCCCCTTGCCTTAGGCCACCGTCGGCTCTCTATCCTTGACCTCTCTCCCCTTGGTCATCAGCCAATGGGCACTGAAGATGAGAGTTTATGTATAACCTATAATGGTGAGGTTTATAACTTCCGGGAGATAAAGGAGAGACTCGAAAGGAAAGGGTATAAGTTTAAAAGCAGGAGTGATACAGAAGTTATTTTAAAGGCCTATGAAGAAGACAGAATGGATTGCCTGCTCAACTTCAGGGGCATGTGGGCCTTTGCAATTTGGGATAGAAACAGGGAGAAACTTATACTATGCAGAGACAGGGTCGGGATAAAACCCCTGTACTGGTATTATAAAGATGGATTATTCATGTTTACATCAGAACTTAAGGCCTTTCATAAGCATCCTAAATTCAGAAAGAGTCTGGATTTTAATTCCCTTGCCCTGTACTTACAGCTTGGTTACATAACAGCGCCGTACACAATTTTTAAAGATACTCATAAACTCCAGCCAGGTTATTACTTGGAGATTGATAACAAGATGAACATAAGACAAACAAAATACTGGGATGTGGAAGATTCCTACAGAGAAGGTGAATATCTTCAAAATAGTGGATACCGGGATAGGCTATCTGAAAATGAAATAACAGATGAACTTGAGTCTATCCTGACAGAAAGTTGCACGCTCAGAATGATATCAGATGTCCCGATTGGAATATTTTTGAGTGGCGGGACAGACTCATCAGTTGTAACAGCTTTACTGCAAAGAAGCAGTCCAGAGACGATAAAGACATTCACAATAGGATTTCATGAAAAGGCTTACAACGAGGCAGGGTGGGCGAAGAAGGTTTCAGACCATTTGAGAACGGATCACACAGAACTTTACTGCACGGCTGATGAGGTTTCCGGGATAATTCAGAAATTACCTGAAATGTATGACGAACCCTTTGGAGACAGTTCCGCGATACCCACGTATCTGCTATCAAAGCTGGCAAGAAGTAAGGTTAAAGTTTCCCTCTCCGCAGATGGAGGAGATGAGCTTTTCTGCGGATATACCAAATATAATGTGGTCAACATTGTCCGTAAGATTTCAAAAATGCCATTTATGAATACACTGAATAAGGCTTTTGATCTATTATCTCCGGAAATGGCATTTAATATATATAATACGTTTAAACCCTTTTTCCCGAAATATAATGATTTCAAGGACAAATATAAACTAATCAAAAGCATGCTGAATACAGAGGATGTGATAAAGCAAAATATATTTATGAGCAGTGTCTTTATGGATGAAGACCTGAAAGAACTTGGCATACAGAATAGGTATCCCTTTTTAAGTCATTCTGATAAATATGATTGTTTGACATCTATGATGATCTTTGATTCCATGACCTATCTGCCGGATGATATCATGGTAAAGGTGGACAGGGCAAGTATGAATGTGGCTCTTGAAGTGAGAGAACCCTTGCTGGATCATAAGATCCTGGAGTATATGGCAAGGGTCCCAATAACATATAAGTACCGGAATGGTATTGGCAAATATATTCTGAAGAAGATCTTATATAAATATGTCCCAGGAAACTTAGTGAACAGGCCCAAACAAGGGTTTACTGTACCCATTTATGCGTTGTTTAAGAACGACTTGGAAATACTTTATAAAGAATACCTGAATGAGAAAAGGCTTAATAGAGAAGGAATTTTTAATGCAAAGGCCGTTGGGTTCATTTTAAAAGGCTCTATCAGTGATAGGGGAATCAATCATAATAAGCTATGGACACTCCTGATGTTTGAGATGTGGAAAGAAAAGTGGATATGAGGATACTCTTTGCGAATAACTTTCTCTATGAGCGCGGGGGGGCCGAGAAATCCCTGTTTGATACCGCACGTTTGTTGGAAGAAAATGGGCATAATATCTTTTTTTTCTCCTCCAAATTTAAAGAGAATGTTTCCTATACATATGAAAAATATTTTACGTCTGATATTGACTATCAGTCACACTCTATTGTTGATAAGTTAAAATCGTTATCAAAGATTTATTACAATCTTGAGTCTAACAGAAAGGTAAATAAGTTACTCAAAGAAATAGGGGATATAGATATCGCCCATATGAATAATATTATGTACAGAGTGGGGGTATCAATAGTCAGAACATTTAAAGAAAAGAGTATTCCAGTGGTGTATCACTTAAGAGATTACAACTTGATGTGCGGTGCGATAAATCTGACGGCTAATGGTGAGATATGTGAGGGGTGCAAAGACTACAACTTTTCAAATGTATTGAAAGAAAGGTGCAAGGGCGGATTTACAGGGAGCCTTGCTATCTATACATCAATGGTATTTTATCATAAGATTATGGATATCTTTAAAGATGTTGATATATTTATATCCCCGAGCAATTTTATGAAGACGAAATATCATGAGTTGGGATTTAATAAAAATATCGAAGTGCTTCCAAACTTTATAAACATGGAAGATTTTGAACCATGCTATAAGGATGATGGTTCTTATGTCTATTTTGGCAGACTTGCACCAGAGAAGGGTATATACACCCTGTTAAACATTTGCAAGAGACTCCCTGCGCATAAATTTAAGATCATAGGTGCCGGCCCTCTGGAAGAACATTGTAAAAGTTTTATTACAGAAAACAATCTGACAAATGTCAGATTCCTTGGATATATGAGAGGCAAAAGACTATATGACGAGATAAAACTGTCCAGAGCCTCGATAGTTCCGAGTGAATGGTATGAAAACAATTCCAAGTCCATAATGGAATCCATGGCACTGGGAAAGCCTGTTATAGCCTCCCGAATCGGTGGAAACCCTGAATTGGTAACAGAGCGTGAGAATGGATATCTGTTTGAACCCTTTAATGAAGAAGACCTTGTTGATAAACTGATGATGGCAGAGAAGGAAAGAGAATGGGAGGATATGGGAAAAAGGGGCCGTGAGATAATTGAAAGGTATTATAATCCACAAATTTATTATGAAAGATTAATAGGTATTTATGAAAAGATAGCAGGCGGGAAACAGTGTCATCAGATAAGACCCACTTTTTCATAATTGGTGCACAGCGTTCTGGGACGACACTATTGCGCCTTTTGCTTAATGCACATTCACAGGTGGCCATCCCGGAGGATGGGACATTCTGGATGCCCTTGATACGGGCTCATCACAGCAATCCCCATAAGCCTATACGCGGAAGGTTACTAAGCAATCATATTGAATATCTCAGGAAAAATGACCAGGTAAAAAAATGGAAACTTGATATAGATCATCTTCTTGAAGAGTTCCTTTTCACAGGTGAAGCAACCTTGAAAGAACTGATAGAGTCTTTTTATGTCGAATTTGCAAAAAAGAATAATAAAATATTCTGGGGAGATAAATCACCGAGTTTCTTCAGGAAGGTAAAAGAACTGTCAGAAATCTTTCCAACTGCCAAATTCATTCATATCATAAGAGATGGCCGTGACGTCTACCTGAGTATGCGTGACAGGCTAGCTGGAAGGAGGAATGTTGCCGTCGCTGCCATGGAATGGAAATATAAAATGCATAAAGCGCGTCAATCGTTATCTCAGTTACCATCAGACAGGTGGCTTGAAGTAAAATATGAAGATACATTAAAGGCTCCTGAGCCCGGAATTAAAGATATCTGTAATTTTCTCGGGATAGATTATGAAGAAACAATGCTGGACTTCTGGAAATCAAGTCATAAATTCGTGGATAATTACCATTCAGACCTCATATTTAAGCCGATATCGTTAAGCCCGGTTGAAAAGTGGAAGAAGGAGATGACGGACGGCGATAATAGGATATTCGAGTATATCGCTGGTGATATGCTCGAAAATTGCAGATATGAAGTTACCAGCATGGGAAGGTTCACCAACTACTGCAAGGTCAAGGCTCTTGGGATGCTTTATACTGGGTTGCCGAGGAGGGGTATTCAGGTGTTACATACGGCATTGGTTTTGCAATTATCATCCCTCCTGGGTCTTAAGACCAGCATGGCCGGAGGTGAAGTCAAACCGGATGGGAAAAGTGCATAGTAACTGGAGGGGCCGTTGGAGGCATCAGTCATTGTAACTTACAGGTGTGATGCGAGATGCCACATGTGCAATACATGGAAATATCCAACTGCACTGAGGGAAGAGATCAGACCGGATGTTCTTAATAAACTGCCACGGCTTGCTTTCTGTAATGTTACAGGCGGTGAGCCATTCCTCAGGGAAGATATAGAAGAGATTGTATCTGTTATCAGGAAAAGGGCAGGGCGGATTGTAATAAGCACGAACGGGTTTTCAACTGATAGAATACTCAGTGTCGCTAAACAATTTCCTGATATTGGTTTCAGGATAAGCATCGAGGGCTTACCTGCGGCAAATGATGAGTTGCGAGGAATAAAAGATGGTTTTGACCACGGATTGCGAAGCCTGCTGGAGCTTCAACGCATGGGGATTAAGGACATCGGGTTCGGCATTACTGTCTCTGATAGGAATGCCCGGGACATGATGGAATTATACCAGCTTGCGAAGTCCATGAATCTGGAGTTTGCTACTGCGGCAGTGCATAACTCATATTATTTTCATAAGTACGATAATGAAATTAAGGGGAAGGAAACTGCAATTGCCTGCTTTGAGGAACTCATACGGGAGCTGTTGAAATCCGGAAAGGTCAAGGACTGGTTCAGGGCATATTTCAATTACGGACTGATAAATTATATCAGGGGCGGGAAGCGGCTTCTCCCTTGCGAGGCAGGTACAGAGAATTTCTTTGTTGACCCATGGGGCGAAATAATGCCATGCAATGGTCTTGATAAAAGCATCTGGATGGAGAGTATGGGTAATCTTAATGATAACAGCTTTGAAGATATATGGAACGGTGAAATGGCGAAGATTATAAGGGATAAGGTCAGGACATGTCCAAAGAATTGCTGGATGATTGGAACTGCATCTCCGGTTATGAAGAAATACATCAGTAAGCCGGTGGGATGGATAATCAAAAGAAAATTGTTCGGCATCCATGGATGAAATCAGAGTTGCCATACTTGGTACAAAAGGTTTTCCTGATGTCCAGGGCGGCATTGAGATGCACTGCCAGGAGTTGTACCGCAGGCTTGCATCAATGGGGTGCAGGATACGTGTTTATGCAAGAAAAGGATACGTAAAACCGGAGACGATTGTTTTTAATGGTGTTGAGATATTTCCAATCTGGACCCCCAGGAGAAAAAATATAGAGGCTATTGTGCATACCTTTTTGGGTGCTCTGCATATCGGCCTTCACAAAAGGAGTTTTGATTTAGTTCACATACATGCAGTTGGGCCGTCGCTGTTGACACCGGTTCTAAGGTTGTTTGGTCTGAAAGTTATTGTCACCAATCACGGACCGGATTATGACAGGCAAAAGTGGGGATATTTTGCAAAGATGATATTGCGTCTTGGTGAGTTGATTGGTACCCGTTATGCAACGGCTGTTATTGCGGTTTCGCGACATATTAAAAAAACACTCGAGGAGAAATATGGCAGGGATGTTTTTTATATTCCTAATGGGGTAACGATGCATGATAAATCAGCGCCTGGCGTTGTTATGCGGAAGTATGATTTGCAAGAAAGGAAATATATCCTTGCTGTTGGAAGGATTGTAAGAGAGAAGGGTTTTCATGACATTATTTCTGCCTTTTCAGATATTGACACTGACTTGAAGCTTGTAATAGCAGGCGGCGCTGACCATGAGGACAATTACACCAGGGAGTTAAAGGAAAGGGCAAACAGAGACAGGCGTATTGTGATGACAGGTGTAATGAGTTCGGAAGCCCTGTCAGAACTATACTCCAATGCAGCACTATTTGTGTCATCATCATATATCGAGGGTCTGCCTATTACTGTTCTTGAGGCCATGAGCTTCGGACTTCCTGTTCTTATCAGCAGGATACCAGCCCATATGGAGTTAATAGATGACGAAAGCCTTGCATTTAATCCCGGGGACATGGAATTGCTCAGGGATAAACTCCGGGAATTCAGTAATATGCTTCCCGTAACGGGGGGGAGGGCCTCCAGTATTGAATTTGTTCAGAATGAGTTCGACTGGG
>MHEI01000089.1:0-3879 GCA_001805165.1 Nitrospirae bacterium RBG_16_43_11
AGCTTATATACTTTTGCATTCAGACTCTCAGGGGGGATGCTCTCTAAATAGCGGGCAAAATCTTTCAGCACAGAATTGCCTACTTCTGTCCCATAAAGGTCGTTGACATGCCTGAAACCATCGATATCGATTAACACCAATACCGGATTTTCCATGGTTTTTTCATCTTTCTCAAAAGAGAAACGATTTAAGAGCCCTGTCAATCTCTCCTGTGTGGCTGCCTCTAATAATTCCTTCTCTGCTTGAATACGCCCTGTGACATCCCGAATAATCCCAATGGAGTGCCATTTATCTTTCAGTCTGACACCCGAGAGGGAGAGCTCTGCAAAGAACTCCTCTCCTCCTCTGCGCACGGCAGGCAGCACAAGCACCTTTCCAAGTCCCTCTCCCTCTCCAGTTTCAGTAAATTTCTCCAACCCCTTCTTCATGGCATCATGATATCTTTGTGGAACAATCAGTTCATGCATATCCTTACCAATGGCTTCATCCCGCTTGTATCCAAATATCCTCTCTGCCGAGTCATTCCAGAAAGAGATCGTCCCCTGATGATCGATCATGACCATGGCATCGCTTGACGAACAGGTAATGGTTCTCAGCTTTTCCTCACTCTCTCTTATGGCCTCTTCCGCCCACATGTGCTGAATAGCGATGGCATAAAGATCGGCCATCTGTTCAAGGAGTTTCGAGTCGTACGTCGTATAATCCCGGTTAGGATTGGCGAGGCTTATCTGACCCACCAGTTTTTCACCCATTAACGAAGGGACGGATAAGAATCGCTGGATCGGAACGTGACCTTCTGGCACACCAGATGAGCGCGGGTCGTCACCCGGTGTATTGGTCATCAGGGGTATCTTATTGTTCAGGACCCACCCCCAGAGCCCGGTGAACTTTTCAAAGATGATAGACTTATTCGGGACGTTGCACTGAGCCCAAATATTTCTTGTCAACGTGGGACTGATCATAAAACCTGTATCAGGATCTATGTAACCGACATATCCTAATTCACTGCCAGTCAGACGCCTTGCAAGCTCCAATACCTGGCAGGATATTTCATCTATTGTCATAGATTCCTCGGACAGGAGCATGCGAGACAGATCTGCCAATGATGCGTTAACCGAAGACTCCCACTCCAGATTCTCTTCAGCTTCCTTTCGATCGGTTATGTCATTAAGCGTCCCAATGTAACCCATGATCTGTCCGGCACTATCTTTTAAGACAGTGGCGTAAGCGATCACCCATGAGGATATACCGTCCTTTCGTTGAAAACGATACTCCGATTTAAAGTCTGTGTGATCTTTTACTGCCTGATTCCATTCTGACATCACACGTTCCCGATCTTCCGGGTGCAAGCTCTTTGCCCATCTCTCTTTCGTTGAATATGCCTCCTCAAGGGTCAGGTCAGCTATCTGAAGGCCTTCTTTATTGATATAGGTCACCAATCCCCCCATATCAGTATGGAATATCCCAACCGGTGACATATTGACCAGGGTACGATACTTTTCTTCACTCGCTAATAATGTTGTTTCTATCTGTCTTTGTCTGTTGATATATTGAATTTGGGGACGGTACAGAAATAAATACAATACAGGGAATAGGAGCAGAATCAAGAGAGTTGAATCGATGAATAGCGTGACCAGCAATGAAGATGGTTCTATTTGTGATAATAATATCATCACAAATACTTCAACTCCAATGATAGAAATGGCTACGAAGCTTAGAAAATAAACAGGAGATTGATGAGGCCCTCGTAGCGTGGCAGGATGATCTCCTTCAAGCTCTGTACGATGCCCTTTAAGGGTATCTTTATTATTCCCGGAATCGTGCATCTGCCACCTCCGTAAGCATAACAGCTTAAATGTAGGATTAACCTCATTTACGTAAAAATAATTAATGGGCCACCTTCTTGTTGCCTGGCACACATTTATCGGCCTTTATTTGTTTTAGTTAATTCATGGGCTGCTTCTGGCGGGTTCGGGGGGATAAAGGACATCTCTCTTATATTTTGAGGTGGTTAAACAGAGGTGCTAATTTCTATTATGAGTGCAATCAGTTACATAATAAAATCGAAAGGTTCAATATCATCATAGGTCAATTAATTATAATTGGTATAATCATGCTCTATCTTATTCAAATTACAAGCTATTTTATTATTCCTTCTGTCTGTTTTTGGATATATAAAATGTTGGATTATGCCTCATACTAAGGATTATTTAACCTAAGGTTATATTAGGCGATGAAGAACAATATCAGAATAGATCTTTAGTTACGAAGTGATAGAATGATTCGAACAACGTGCGTCCACAACTTTGATGAATGAACAACGCAAATATAGCAGGTTTCCACTTACCGCAACAGTCAGGATTGTTCATGCTAACGGCACCTCATTATATGCCATGACTATAAATATTAGCAGAGACGGTGTAGGTCTTTATTCAAACTCTTCAATAGATTATGGGACTGAAGTAAGATTAGATGTATGGATTATACAAAGTCTAAGAAAAAAGACAAGGTTGTTTCGTTTTGAAAAGGTCTGAAATTACATACTCCCTAACTTACCTCTATAATTATCCTATCCATCAATAACCATAATTAATTCCCATGCCCCGTAATCCTCAAAAGAAAATCTTTTCCACCGACCTTGGAATCGACCTTATATCAGGCCGTGAGGAGGAGCTTTTTAAATGGTTCCTGGCCCCGTCTCCTTTTTGGAAAACCGATCCAGCAGGAGGTAGCAGGACTCACCTACATGGAATTTGGGCCGGGCTTGTCACACCGGAGAAAATCCTTGAGGCCGGTTGGAATGAACTTGTACGGGTCTTGGATCACGGGCACTCTGTCCGGTATGATTTCTCAACAGCTATGCTCCTTGATGAATAAGTAGACAGCTCAGACGTAGCCTCTTCAATCTGAATCGTGGAAGGACGTTCTCTGATATATTACTGACTGAATTTCTTAATAATATTTAACAGCGTCTTTAAAATGCTCCTTGTAGCAGACAATGCCATTGTGGTATATATGAGATAATAATTTTTAAGGAGACCTACAATGCCAACAAGATACCGTTATACAATAGAAATTATTCCAGAAGAGGATGGTATTGGTTATTATGCCGTCGTCCCTTCTCTGCCGGGTTGTTTTTCTCAAGGCAAGACCATTGAGGAGGCAAAAAAGAATATCAAGGAAGCCATAGCCCTTCATATCAAATCTCTTAAAAAGGCGGGGGAACCTATACCCTCTGAGTCAGCCGAAGCCTATAAAACTGTTATTGAGGTGGCTGCTTGAGCCCCAAGCTGCCGAGAATAACTGCCAAGCAGCTCGTAAAGATACTTAAAAAGCACGGCTTTGTATTAGATAGCTCTGAAGGAAGTCACCAGCATTATACTCATCCTGATAGACCAAGCAAGATTACTATCCCGGTGCATCCGGGTAAGATCATCGGCCCCGGTCTGCTTAAAGCCATAATAAGACAGGCAAGGTTGAAACCGGAAGATATATTCAAATAGTACTGTGCTAAATTTGTGCTACTATTGTAATGAAAAATGTGCCCATAGGACTAACCCACCACAACATATTGATTAAACCCCATGACCCTCGCCATGGAAAGGCGGAACAAATTGTGCTAAATTTGTGCTAAAATCTGTCAAAAAGGATAGAATTAATGTAATAAACCGGACTGTATGGAACGCCTTTAACTCCTTGATTATCAATCAAATTTGGGAGACCAGACCAATATCAAGGGGTTATGTCGCCCCGGCAATCTCAGCTCTCTGAAATTGTGATAAATCTGTGACGAATGTCCTCTTGACAAAGGTTAACCTGTAAGTTAACAATAGAAATAATTTTCTGGAAAAGGGGACAAGGCCATGAGTGTCCTGAAAA
>MHEI01000089.1:3928-6416 GCA_001805165.1 Nitrospirae bacterium RBG_16_43_11
AGGTAGGGGTAATGCTCCGGCAGGCACGTGAGACGGCAGGACTGACCCAAGAGGAGCTTGCCCGCAGGCTTAAAACCAAAAAGACCGCGATCTCACGGATAGAGAATCATGCGGAAGATATCAAGCTGTCGACCTTGGACAGGATGGCATCAGCATTAGGGAAACGTCTTGAGGTTAAAATCGCCTAAGTCAAATAGGGTCATAGCCTTCTTTTCCCACCCACTGCAGCATAATTTCTATCTCGCATAAATATTGGAAATGTGATATTTCTTATGTAAGAAACGATTTGGAGGTGAAAGAAAATGCCAAAGGTAAATGTCGTAAGAATTGATCACGTTGAAGTGAAGAAGAGCGATATTGATAAGGTCAGAAAAACTTTCGGAGTTAAGGATAATGTGGAAGCCTTAAAAAAGGCATTGGACATGGCAGCAGGGAAAATTGAGATTGAAGGCATCTTTAAGAAATACAAAGGGACAAAGATAAAAAGGGTCTATGATTAAAAAGGTTATAGATACCAATATCATCATAGACCGCTTTTCCGATCCAGATTTATATAGAGAAATTTTCCTATCAAGTGGTATAGTTTATCTCTCTTCCGTAGTACTGATGGAGCTTAGGGCTGGCGCACACACAAAGGAGGCTTTAAGGGCCATCAATGAACTTTTTCATTTCTTCAGACAGGTTGGCAGGGTCATCGTTCCCTCGATTACAGACTATGAAAAGGCAGGCGAGATTATTTCCAAACTCTAAGTTTCAAAGGGGTATACCATTAAGAAATCCGCCTCCTTTTCTCTACATCATAAATCTATGCATCTTGAATGTACTCCAAGGTCTATGTTGAAGAGATTTGATCAGGAGCTGTTAGATCTAAGTGGGCGGTCTATTTATGATCTATTACATCTATGGACATAAGCACCTTAAGACCTTTAACGCCGGCCGCCTCATCCTTCCACACGTACCCGATGGCCCCGGAATTTTTTTTCACATACTCAATGACATCCTTGGACGATTCCTTTAATAGGGGTGGGATAATAGAAACAGACAGGATAAACTCAATTACCTCCTTAGATGACTCCTTAACTACCGGAGGATTGCCACCTTCCCGGAAAACTTTCTTGAACCAGTGGCTCTGATAATTTCCTATTGTAATTCCCAACACCCGCTCCATAAATGCCTTCCTAATGTGAGGGTCATTCTGATCCATAGGTCGTATTCTGATAGATCCCTCCATGGTCTTTTCACCTCAATAAATATCTTTTACTGTGCCTATGGAAACCTTCTCTACTGGATAAACTTGATTCGAAATAATCACTAGCTCCTCGGCCTTAACTTTTCCATGCAAGAGAAGAAGTCCAACAATAATGGCAGAAATGGTGAGTTTTATAAAAAACAAACGTGCTTAAAAGTATTATGATTACATCGTGTCACAATATCACATCCTATTTTTTAAAAACTCAGCAAGCTGTTTATCTGAAGAATTCATATGAGCCATATAGGATGCCCACCAACTGGCAATTAACTCTTTGAGACTTTTATTAGAATAGGGGGAAGCACCTTCTGATTCAAGATGCATTATTAACCCGGAAAAGTTTTTTGCAAGCTGTTTATGCTCGTCGAAATGAGATGAAAAATCCGGATAGACATATTTTTCCTGAAGCATTTCTTCCAGGGCAAAATGAGAGGCAAGGAAGCTTTCGAATAAGATGAGAAGTCTTTTTATGGTTGAAACCTCCGCGTCTTGATCCAGGGCATCAAGCACCTCATTGATTCTTTCAAATATACTTTCGTGGTGTTCGTCAATTGCTTCTATGCCGGTTTTATAGTCAGCGATCCATTGCATCCTCATTTGTTTCTCCTTTTCTTAAGTTGAAAATAATAAATTCATTGAAACAGTTTAAAAGGATATAATCCTTTTCCTGATGCTTTGAAATCAAAAGACAATTACAGGTAAGATATTATTGGCCTGAAAAATAGAAGATGAGGTCTAATGGGGTACTTATCTTACTTCACGTCTCGCGTAATTATGCTTATTGAAAATATCAATAATTGAGTCAGATCTGCCTTCCTTATTCGCTGATGTCATTTCCCTTCTTTTTTAGAGTATGTATTTATAGCATAATGTGTACTCAAAAAGCAACTGCGCTGGCCTATTGCATCTGGATTGAGGTAAAAAACACTTTTATTCAAATCGTAGAGAAGCTCTTAGTCTGACAGAAAATTCACAGTTCTTAGCACTGTCTTAATCTGTCATAGTTAAACAATCCATATAAATTATATAATAAATAATGTCCCAGGAGACATATTACAATCGATTTTATTGCAGACACCTCTGTATTTATAGCCCTTGAGAAACGTCCAGAATCTTATTGAAGTTTTCTCTCATTTGAGTATACTGATATATGCTATAGGCAATTTATGGACCTATTTTATTATTTGTAAGACAAGTCTTCTACAAAAGCTACTTTGTATGGTCACAAATAAAACTTTA
>MHEI01000089.1:6602-6899 GCA_001805165.1 Nitrospirae bacterium RBG_16_43_11
AGCATTACCGGTCTGGTTGTAGCATCCTCAAGTATAACTTTTAAAGCTTTCAAGACAGCCTTCCAGGAAGCGCCCACAGGTACTATTGGAGTCCCTGGCGCCATTTGTACTATAGAGGGAACTGATAAAAACGATACAACAGATGAGCAGGGTTCATTCACTATCAGTGATGTCTCTCCGGGCAGCTATATTATAATCTGTAGAAAGACTGCTTCAGACGGAAAATTCTTTGCATTTTTAGAGAGTGTGGAGGTTCACACAGGAGAGACAACAGATATTGGAACGGTTCAAGTCACA
>MHEI01000089.1:7038-8209 GCA_001805165.1 Nitrospirae bacterium RBG_16_43_11
ACTTATAACCTCTTCTTTGAGAAGGAGGGATATGTAACTGCATCTCTTTATATTACTGTTACCTCAGGAGAGACGGTCATTGCGAGTGACGTAACGCTATCAACAAATCTAAATTCTGAAACAACGTACGATCCTGTTGTCCATCCAGATATCAGTGTCAATATCGCTCAACCGACCCAGGGGGCAACGGAAGATACACCATTACTTATAGCTGTGACCGTTAACTCACTCTATGAGCTGAAGGATGTCAAAGCACGTGTGCAGGGAGTTGAAACTGATCTGTCCTTTTCCAGTAATGCTGTTTGCTCAAAATGGTCGTGTAGTCCCGGGTGGGCAGGGAGTATTTCTTTGACAGGGTCAGAAAGAGGAGAGAAATTATTAATCGTTAAAGCTTCAGACGTTTTTGGCAATATAACTGAAGCAACCCGGTCATTTATCTTCGATCAAAAGCCTTTTCTGAGTGTAACTGATCCTATTGATGGGACTGTAGCCCGGCCCCAGTTACATATTTCAGCGTCATGTACAGATGATGATCCTGTGGGTTGTACTTCTGTCACAGTAAAAGCAGATGGAACTGTAGTCGCAACAGGACAATCCGGTATTGACGAAAACGTCTCCCTGACATCCTTCGATGGCAGGCAGGTTACCTTGCGTTTTGAAGCAAAAGATTCTGCAAATCAAGTGATAGCTGTGGAACGTGTTATCTATGTAGAAGCGAGTTCTGTATTGACTGAGGTAGAAACAGTTAGCGGCAGCATCTTTGATGTGGAGCCGAATCGAATCCTGTTCCTTGATAAAGCCGGGGCTGATCCTGTCTTAAAGATTAGAAACAGGGTTACGGGTGAGGATACCCTGATACCAGTCATAACAGGCAAGGCGCCTCAATATGGATTTTTGACCCCAAAAGGGGCGATCTTTGCTGCGAAAGATAATGATTATAGATTGTTTGAGTGGATTGGCAATGAATTTGCGACTATTAATTTCCCTACCAATAATAATTTGGTTCGTGGCAGTGACTCTCTTAAAGTCAGGGGAAATTATGCTATATGGAATTTGGAAAAGGTATTAAGTTTTCGCAACCTGCTCTCTGGGACAGACACCATAGTTTATGATAACACAGAGGGGTGGGGGTTAGCTGATGTGGCTTCCAATGGAGATGTAGTTTTTGGAT
>MHEI01000089.1:8342-9342 GCA_001805165.1 Nitrospirae bacterium RBG_16_43_11
AGTCTTTACCATCAAGCGGGGACACATATGCCATCGCTATGTTTGGCATCGCCGGGGAAACAATCTTATCTCCTCCCCGCTCTCAAAGCCCCAGTCCGGGATTTGATTACCAGTTAAATAGTGGTTGGATTGCATTTACCAAATCCGGATCAGACAGCACATTACAGGTCTGGGTTCGCTCACCATCCGGACAGGAGACCAAGATCACTTTCTGGGGGACATCAAGTCGTATTGGAGCGCTCAGTCCTGATGGCGAGGTAACCTTTATCAATGGAAATCGAATGTATTTAAGTGGACCAGGTTTGACTACGACTGAAATTGGCTCCAGTCTTGGTCGGAGTTTCTGGCAGGATGGGCAATGGTATGTGACTATAGGAGGGTCGCTTTTTAGAGTCGGACAACTGTAGTACGCCTGCATAGATTTATCAAGCCTTGTTAGCTATGCAGAGGATATGTTAAGGGGCGCATCATTTCCCCTGGAGTAGTCCCGCAATTATCCTTATCCTCTCCAGCACCGGCGGATGGGAGTAATGAAAAACGACATAAAGCGGATGGGGGTGGAGGTTGGAAAGGTTGTCTTTCGATAGCTTCACCAGAGCACGAATCATGCCGTCACTTCTGCGTGTCAACTCACATGAAAATCTGTCTGCCTCTTTCTCATACCTTCTTGATAAGTAAAGTAACAGCGGAGAACCGGGGAAGGAAACTATGGAGCCGATGAAACTTAGAAGTACAATTTTGGCAAAGAATGTTCCGCTTTTGATGGCAAAAAGATTTAGAAGGTGGTCTCCCTGGAGTATTCTGAACGCTATATACATCACGACTAATGCAATAACTTCCATAAGGAACAACTGTTTTAAGATATGCCTTCTCTTCCAGTGACCGGCCTCATGCGCAATGACTGACAGTACCTCATCACGATTCATCTTTTCAATAAGGGTATCAAACAGGATTATCCTCTTCACCTTCCCGATGCCGGTGAAATAGGCATTGGTGTGTT
>MHEI01000089.1:9380-11216 GCA_001805165.1 Nitrospirae bacterium RBG_16_43_11
CCTATTGGAAAGCCTTGAAGGAGCCCATGAGAGATTCCTTGAAAGAGCCGCAAGGGTCCAGATATTCCGGCAGCCCAATGTCATGAAGTATGTGGTAGATGCCATTATGGATGAAGAAGATTCCGTGGCATTGACGGAATATGACAAGGGACTCCTCTTTCTCCTGCTTAAAACAGTGGTTGAAGTTCTCGACAAGGTAACATAAACCAATATGGTTCATCCATCAGGCTGGGTGCGGAATAATCAGTCACGCTTTCATCAAAAACTTCTGAATGACAATTTCTTCCTGTTTCCCGCTCCTCTGATTTTAATCAGAGACTTACCCCCTCTTTTTCTCTATTAAATATCCGGCTACATATTTATGAATGATGCTGGATATCTGTGTCTGGTAAGGAATGCCCTGGGGTAACCCCTTCCGATTTTGCTTTATAAACACCAGGATATTTCTTATAGTATAAAGAGGGAACTTTTTTGTCTTTTGTTTGTCTAAATAACCATAGAAACAAGTTGAATATGCAGGATATAACCAGGGACATCATTATCAGGGCATCTAAAGGGGAAGTTGACGCCTTCGAAGTGATTTATAGAAAATGTCTTGATTTTGTTTCCAACGTGGCATTCAGGATCGTCAACACCACAGAGGATACTGAGGAAGTGACTCAGGAGGTTTTCCTGAATATTTTTCGTCAACTGAACCATTTTCGCTTTGAATCATCTCTTAAGACATGGATTTACAGGATTACAGTGAATACAGCTATCAATTATTCTAAAAAGGAATCAAGACATAATTATGAAATGGCGGGGTATATGGAAGTTTCAGCCCTTGTAAACACGGACAAAACCGCGCCTGACAAGATCAGTGAAGAGTCTAATGAGAAGATCATAGCGGCCTTATTAAATGCCCTCACCCCTGATCAACGGGCATGTATAGTATTGCGCAGTATTGAGGGGCTGAGTTATCAGGAAATCGCCGACACATTGAAGATTCCGGTAAACACCGTCCGTTCCAGGATTAAAAGGGCGAGGGAAACCATGCTTGCCATAAGAAAAGAGGTCATAAACAATGAATTGTGAAGACATCCGTGAATCCCTGTTGACCGATTATCCGGACGGGCAACTTACCGCGGAAAGGGAAGAAGACATAAATCAGCATTTATCTGCCTGTGTCCAATGCCGTAAATTCTCAGATGCCGTTTGCAGGTCTCTGGTTGAACCGTTTAAGGGGGCAAAAAAGATTTCTCTTCCGCAGGACAAGGTGTGGCGCAATATAACGCAGCGTATTAAAGAGGAACAGGCACCGGCACATTTGTCAAACCCATTCGTTGAGATGATTCTCAGAGCAAGGGAAGCGATTACGATCATCAAACCTGCATTTGCCCTGTTAGCTATAACCGTAATCACTCTGATAGCGATGGGTTATTTTAATACAAGAAATCCGGAGGTCGCAGATATCTCCGGGTCTTCAGAATCGGACGCCCAATATATCAGATATGTTGCGGATGAACTGTCAGTTAATCAATCCGATGACACTGTGGATTATGGAACCGATATTGAAAATTATTTTTTATAGAAAGGAGAACGCAAATGAGACTGCGTAAACAACAGCATTTGATCTTTTTACTCGGTGTTGTCATAACTCTTTTATTTTCATCAACTATCAATGCACATGCAGGCAAAACTTTCGACGGAGATGAAGATGACAGCAGCAGGATGAGATGGGAGCAGAATATATCCAAAATGTATAAGAAACTGGGATTAACGCCGGAACAAGACAAAAAGCTGAAAGATCACCGTGACGGGCATCGCTCACAGATGGAGACATTGCATAAAGAGATT
>MHEI01000089.1:11425-11677 GCA_001805165.1 Nitrospirae bacterium RBG_16_43_11
CATGAGCCGGGGACTCACAAAGGGGCATGAAAATCCCCACCCTCACCTTAATCCTCTCCCTAAGGGAGAGGAAATTACCCTCCCCTTCAAGGGGAGGGACAGGGTGGGGATGGGGCAACAAGGGGATTTTCGAGTGAAGGAACAATTTTATCTGTTGGGCAAAATAATTCTGATTTGCTGTTTATTCGCAGGCCTGCTACTGCCTTTTGATGTACAGGCTCAGACAAGTTACACCTGGAAGGATTGCGTAGA
>MHEI01000090.1:0-223 GCA_001805165.1 Nitrospirae bacterium RBG_16_43_11
AGGGATTGAATATTCTACCTGGCCGCGTTATAAGGTTTGATCTAAAACCGGAGTTCAAGGTGCCTCATATGGGTTGGAATGCGATAAGATTAAAGCAGGGAGTTCAGTTACTAAAAGATATTCCTGATAATTCCTATGTTTATTTTGTCCATTCATTTTATGTAGAACCTGCGGATAAGGGCATTGTAGCAACGACGACTGATTATGGCGGTGAGTTTACATC
>MHEI01000090.1:366-1653 GCA_001805165.1 Nitrospirae bacterium RBG_16_43_11
AACAGGCTGCAGTACGAAATATGTGTCTACTGAAACTGTACCCAATTGGGAGGAAGCCGGGGTTGTAAAGGTTATCGTGGTTCCATTTATAGCAATGCCTGAAGGGGAGCATAAAGGGTTAAAGAGCGCCAAAGTAAGCCCTGAAGGAGTTACTCAGGTGTACAGCACATTTTACAGTCAGTTTGATGCATTGGGATATTTAAGTGTACCTTATGACGAGGTGGATAAGGATAAGATAGCGTCACCGGGCCCGGTGTCACTTGAACTCGTCAGATCTGTTGGTGAGAGGACCGGAGGGGATGCAATACTTACTGGGGTGGTCACAAGGTATGAAGAGAGAGAGGGCGGGCCGATTGGTATAAAAAAACCGGCATCTGTCGGTTTTGAGGCGAGGTTGATTAATGCCAAAGATGGAAAAATCCTCTGGGCAGGGAAGTATGCAGAGACTCAGAAGTCTCTTACAGATGATCTGAGTAGGTTTTTTATATTTATCCGGAGAGGCGGGAAGTGGCTGACTGCGGAGCAGCTTACGCAGTATGGGGTTAGTGAGATGTTGAAAACAATGCCTAAGGCGGTCGTTAAACAGGAGGGGTTTAAATGAAGATAATTCCGGCAATAGATATTAAGGGTGGGCAGTGTGTTAGATTATATCAGGGGCAAATGGATCAGGAGACTGTTTATTCGGATAATCCCCTGGAAGTGGCCCACAGATGGGCGGATGCCGGCGCTGAGATGCTGCACATAGTTGATCTTGATGGGGCTGTAGAGGGTACCCCTGTTAATTTTGATCTCATATGTCAAATAATCTCTTCAGTGAAGATTCCGGTGCAGGTCGGAGGAGGCATAAGAGAAATTCCGACCGCAGGAAAATATCTTGATAGCGGCGCTGCAAGGGTGGTGCTTGGTACTGCAGCCGTAAGTTATACAGGCCTTATACATTTTCTGGCAGAGGCATTTCCACGGAAGATAGTCCTGTCTCTTGATGCATCGGAAGGAATGGTTGCCATAAGGGGATGGCAGGAGGTTACAGATATGAGCGCTGTTGATGTGGCGAAGAGATTTGAGGAGTCTGGTGTGAGTGCTATTGTATTTACGGATATAAAGAGGGACGGAACGCTGACAGGGCCGAATATTGAGAGCATTGCGCAGCTTTCCAGAAATGTCAGGATACCTGTGATTGCCTCTGGCGGTGTATCAGATATGAGGGATATTGAGGAGCTGCTTACTATCAAAGATCCGGAGCTGGAGGGTGTGATTGTTGGGAAGGCGATATATTCCGGTGCGATT
>MHEI01000090.1:1777-1990 GCA_001805165.1 Nitrospirae bacterium RBG_16_43_11
CCCTGTCTGGATGTTAAAGAAGGACGGGTGGTAAAAGGGATCAGCTTTGTTAATCTCAGAGACGCCGGAGACCCTGTTGAGGCGGCGCGTCTTTACAATGACGAAGGCGCTGATGAGATTTGCTTCCTTGATATTACTGCTTCGAGCGAGAAGCGCGCGATATTGATTGATGTGGTCAGGAAAACCGCTGAGCAGGTCTTTATGCCGCTGACT
>MHEI01000090.1:2168-2247 GCA_001805165.1 Nitrospirae bacterium RBG_16_43_11
CATGCAATTGGGGACAGAATTAAATTCTGTCCCCGACAAGGTAGCAGCTGTCCCCGACACGAGCCGGTTGCATTGGGAG
>MHEI01000090.1:2564-3679 GCA_001805165.1 Nitrospirae bacterium RBG_16_43_11
TGTAAGGATATGAATTTATTCAATGAATGATTTTATTAATCAGATCAAATTTAACAGTCATGGTCTTGTTCCTGCAATAATCCAGGATTCTCAGACACTCGCAGTCCTTATGATGGCCTATATGAATGATGAGGCATTAAGGACGACCATAAAGACAGGTATATCGCACTTCTGGAGCAGGTCCCGTCAGAGATTGTGGCAAAAGGGAGAGACCTCAGGTAATATACAGCGGGTAAAAAAAATATTGTACGATTGTGATGCAGATACACTCTTATTATTGGTTGAGCAGACAGGAGTTGCCTGCCACACCGGCAGCCCTTCCTGCTTTTTCAGGGAATTATATGAACGGGTTGACAGCAGTGATGCACGTAAGGGGCCGGACAGGCCAAATCTGGCCGGCATCCTGAGTACGGTCTACGACGTTATTGTGGAACGCAGGGATACACCATCAGAGACATCTTATGTCAGCTCACTTTATTCTTCAGGACTTGATAAGATCTTGAAAAAGATCAGCGAAGAATCAGGGGAGCTTATTATAAGTTCCAAGAATAACAACAGGGATGAGATAGTATATGAGGCTGCAGATCTTTGGTTTCACTCACTGGTGCTGCTGGGTTATCATGGCCTCAGCCCGCAGGATGTCTGCGGGGAGCTTGAGAAAAGGTTTGGTGTCTCAGGGATGGAAAAAAAGAAACGGGAGGGTAAGGCGAAATGAGTTCATGTATCTTCTGTAAGATTATATCAAAGGAGATAGAAGGTAAGATTATCTATGAGGATGACCAATGGCTTGCATTTGATGATATAAACCCCCAGGCGCCTGTCCATGTACTGATTGTTCCAAAAGAACATATACCGACACTCAACGACCTGAAAGAAAATCACAGGGACATTATAGGGAATATGGGCGTTGTTATAAATAAGATAACTGAAATCAAAAATGTCAGGGAGCCCGGTTTCAGGGTGGTCATTAATTGCAATCCTGCAGGCGGACAGCTTGTATATCATCTGCATGTGCACCTTCTGGCTGGAAGGCAGATGCACTGGCCGCCGGGGTGAATCAATATATTCCAGGATGAAGAGAGCAGTTATCTTATTAAGCGGCGGGATTGATTCTA
>MHEI01000090.1:3699-4365 GCA_001805165.1 Nitrospirae bacterium RBG_16_43_11
GAATCAGAAGGTTATGAATTATATGCCCTCACGATAGATTATGGTCAGAGGCATGTGCATGAGATCGAAAATGCCCGCCTGGTGTCCGATTTTTTTAAAGCAGATAAACACATAGTCATCAATATCAATCTGAGAGAGATCGGCGGGTCTGCACTTACATCGTCAATTGAAGTTCCGGTGAACAGGACAGAGGAAGAGATCTCACATGGAATCCCGGTAACGTATGTACCTGCACGCAATACTATATTTCTTTCCATTGCACTTTCCTGGGCAGAGGTACTTGATGCGGGTATGATATTCTTTGGGGCAAATGTCGTTGATTACAGCGGTTACCCTGACTGCCGTCCTGAATATATCAGGGCATTTGAGAAGATGGCAAATCTCGGGACAAGGAAGGGCGTTGAGGGAGGAAGCAGGTTTTCAGTAAAGACACCGTTGATAAATATGACGAAGGCTGAGATAATACTAAAGGGAGTTGAGCTTGGTGTTGACTACAGCCTGACCCACAGTTGCTATAATCCCGGTGAAGACAGCATAGCATGTGGGAGGTGTGACAGTTGTTTAATCAGGAAGAAAGGTTTTTCTGAGGCAGGAATAACAGACCCTGTGAGATATTCAGTATGACGATACCTGAGGTTTTTGATACCGCAATAGACATAGAGAAAA
>MHEI01000090.1:4455-4647 GCA_001805165.1 Nitrospirae bacterium RBG_16_43_11
TTGCTCAACAAAGGATGTCAGTCATGGGATAGTCCTTCTGTCCTGCACAGGGTAAAGAAACAAATTGTCAATGCTGACATTGCGGTCATAGAGTCTGTTAATCTGATGTTAAAAGACGTTGAACGCCGGTTGAAGAAGGAGACTGTCTCGCTTCAGGATGCAATCGGTATGTTATTGAAGATTGAGAACAGC
>MHEI01000091.1:0-1549 GCA_001805165.1 Nitrospirae bacterium RBG_16_43_11
GGATATCCCCCAAACTGAGGCTTTGCAGCAAGGACAGTCTTCATAAGAGGCTTCACAATAAAGATAAATATAAGAGCTGCGACCACTAATGCTACCGCATACTTGATAAACGGCAGCAGTGCGGCTATCTGGAACTTGCTCTCTGACACCACTTCTCCTTCGCCGGCCAATGCAGAAGACTCGAATGGTATGCTCATAACTTCTACCTGGTCTCCCCTCTCTTCACTATAACCTATAGCCTTCTTCACTATCTCTGTATACTTGCCGGTCTCTTCAACTGAACGGGGTACATATTTCTTCATTTCCTTACCGTCGGCCCCCTTTACGATCTCATAGTTTCCGTCTATAAGGATAGCTGCAGATAACCTCTTAATAGTCCCTACAGGCTCCACTATATGGCTGACCGTCTTATTTATTTCATAATTAATAGTCTCCTGCGCCTTCCTGGACAGCGAAGAGGAACCGCCCCTTTCACCTGAAGCCTGCGGATTTTCGTTCTTTGCAGCAGGGAGATTTGAGACTACCCCGGGGACACCTGATGCATTACCGGCAGAACCGGAAGAATTCTCCTGAACCCTTTGCTCGCTCCTGACTGCAACAGTATCCGGATCGTATTTCTCCTCAGTTGTCTCTACCTGCTTGAAATCAAGTACACTCGAAATGCGTACAGAAACCTTTCCAGGTCCGACTGCCCTTTCCAGCATGCTCTGTACCCTCTCCTCCATGGATTTCTCAAGGTTTCTCTGGTACTCAGTCTGATAACTTGAAAGTGCTGTCCCAAAGGTATCATCCGAAGGTTTCGACAATACATTACCGTGAGTGTCCACGATAGTGATATTCTGTGCACTCAACCCCTCTACACTGCTTGCAACGAGATGAACAATCCCCTGAACCTGATTTTGAGACAATACCCTTCCGCCTCTGAGCTTCAATACAACCGATGCCCGTGCAGACTCCTTTTTTTCTGAAAAAAGGGTCTTTTCAGGAACAGCCAAATGAACCCTCGCCTGCTCGACTTCTGTAAGCTGACCGATCGTTCGCGCCAATTCTCCCTGAAGCGCCCTCTTGTAATTAAGCTTTTGAACAAAGTCTGTCATGCCAATGGATGTCCTGTCGAAGATCTCAAATCCTACACCGCCGCCTGACGGCATTCCCTGGCCTGCAAGGAGTAATCTGAGTTCATACACCTTTTCCTGGGGCACCAATATGGCATTCCCTTCTTTTATCTCAAACGGTACCTTCATCTCTTTCAACTTTTCTGCGATTGATCCGGAATCTTCCGCAGATAAATTCGAATAAAGGAGATGATACACAGGCTGATTAGCCCACAACATGACAGCGACAATCACAGCTATCATAGCGGCAATCGCTGCAACCGCCATAATCTTCTGCGTAATAGGAATCGCCGCTAATCTATTCTGTATCTCAGACGGATTAATCGCCATAAACTATCGTTTCCTTTCTACTTGTTCATAAAAATCAGGTATAAAGCCTCTCAAGTTGACGCTCAAAAATGCCCAGTTGCAAGGAAGGACATAAGATTTGAGCT
>MHEI01000091.1:1603-4184 GCA_001805165.1 Nitrospirae bacterium RBG_16_43_11
GGGCGTTTTTCAGCGTCAACTTACACTTGGGTTCTCATCATTTCTTCATACGCACCAACAACCTTATTCTTAACCTGCATCATGAGCTGAAATGACAGATTCGCTTTTTCCACTGCAATCATCACCTGATGAAGGTTCTGATCCTTCCCTGACAATAAATCCTGTACTGCCTGATCAGATTCTTTCTGTAGTGTATTAACCTTATCTATTGACCCCTTAAGCATCTCTGAAAAAGAGTTTTCGGCATCATTCTTTTTTGTTATCTCTTTGCTGTCAAAGATAGCTTGTATATTATTGCCTATCCCTTTTATCCCCATATCACTCATGACTTCCCGTCCCTTTTTCCTTTCTTCCTGTATCTTGATTCTGACTTCTTAACTGTTAACTGTTCACTACCGTTTATCTTCCAATCTCAAGGGCCTTCTGTGCCATATTTTTGGCAGTGTTGACTGCAGTCACGTTTGCCTCATACGACCTCGAGGCAGACATCATGTTTACCATCTCTTCAAGTAAATTTACATTAGGCAGTTGCACATACCCCTCTTCATTGGCATCAGGATGCTGCGGGTCATATATAACCTGAAAAGGCCTCCTGTCCTCCACAATCTCACTCACCTGAACTGAACTGGCACCCTTCTCTATCGCATTATCAAGGACTTCAGAAAAAACAACATCCTTTCTCCTGTATGGACCACCTTCCGCTGTATGCGTTGATTGCGCATTCGCGAGATTACTCGCTATAATATTCATTCTGACCCTCTGCGCCTCAAGGCCGGATGCACTGATTGACAGTATCTTTCCTATATCCATTTTACCCTCCCTATTTGACTCATTGCTCATCGCTCATTGCTTATTTTACCTGCCTTCTCTTATAGCATGTGCAATCATCTTAAATTTCGTCGAGATAACTTGTGCTGATGCATTGTATAAAATCGTATTCTGAGCCATATTGGCCATCTCGAGTTCCACGTTTACGCTATTGTTATCGTAACCGGAGTTACTCTCCGGGCGAGTAATTATTCTCGCCCCACTGCTGTTTAAATTTACGCTGCCATTAATATGCATTGGATTGGTTTTTGATATCTTCTCCGCTCCACCGGAGTTTTGTGCAGATCTGAGTTCCTCTATAAAATTTATATCCTTTGCCTTATAGTCAGGGGTATCCTGATTTGCGATATTTGATGACAGGAGTTTGTGCCTGTCGCTCATCATGTCTAATGCCCTTGATAAGAATGAAATTGTATTGTCGATTATTGAAACATTCATAGATATAAGTCCATATTTGCAAACGATATACCATAAACAGCAATAATTTTATCCACCTGATTAATCAATGTGTTATGAGGTTTAGCCGGTGTCCTTGTCATGTTTTCATCATCCTTAAACAGCCACTTTCTTTCCGCCGGTACAGGCAATTTCTGCCACATTCTGCTTGCTTCCACCTATACAACGATGCCTTCCTGTCTGTACTCGCTCAACTTATTTCTCAGTGTACGTACTCCTATATTCAGCATTTTTGCCGCCTTTGTCCTGTTCCCGTCCACATCTTCAAGTGTCCTGAGTATGAGCGCCCTTTCCATCTCCCTTACTGACAGCCCTGCAGATATTGAAGATGGTGTATTATGACCTTCCATTCTGCCTTCAATCATAAGATGACCCGGCTGGAGCGTATCTCCATCAGCAATTAAGATTGCCCGCTCTATTACATTTTCCAGCTCTCTGATATTCCCCTTCCATTCATGACTTACCAATTCCAGAACCGACTCGTCAGAGATCTTCGTCACAAATGTCTTATTCACACGCATCCCCTTAGTCTGATGCTTTTTCATGAAATGCTCTGTTAGCAAAGGGATATCCCCTTTTCTCTCCCTCATAGGGGGAAGAGACATAGGAAAAACATTCAGCCTGTAATACAGATCTTCCCTGAACCTCCCCTCTCCCACCTCCTTTTTCAGAGACCTGTTTGTCGTGGCAATAACACGGATATCCACATATACAGGTTCCTTCCCGCCTATAGTATCAACCTGCCTTTCCTGCAGCACCCTTAATAGCTTGGCCTGAAGAGGGAGGCTCATCTCGCCAACTTCATCAAGCAGGATTGTGCCTGTATTGGCCTGGATAAATTTACCGTTTCGTTTATTAATAGCCCCTGTAAATGCCCCTTTTTCATGACCAAACAACTCGCTTTCAAGAAGCCCGTCAGGGATCGCCGCGCAATTTATGGCTACAAACGGGCAGTCAGCCCTGTGACTCCTGTTATGAATTAACCTGGCCAGCATCTCTTTTCCTGTACCACTCTCCCCCTCAATCAGTACAGTCACATCACTTTGTGCAATCTCCTCCGCTGTCTTCAATAGCCTGAGCATCTTTGGGTCGCTTGTTAGAATCCCGGACGTACTCCTTCTGTCAGAAACAGATTTGTTACCGGCGGCATAAGCATCAATACCCCGTCTGACTAATTGCTCCAATGCATCCACTGAAAATGGCTTTATGATGTAGTCAAATGCCCCCAGTTTCATCGCCTCAACAGCGTGGTCAATGGTGCCGTATGCAGTCATAAGAACAACCGGGACATCCGGTG
>MHEI01000091.1:4239-8697 GCA_001805165.1 Nitrospirae bacterium RBG_16_43_11
ATCAGTAATGACCATATCATATTTCTTGGATGAAAATTTCCGGACAGCCTCATCTCCACCGGACGCAATTTCCACTGCATATCCGCATCTCTTAAGTGTTTCACTCATGGCATATCTCATCTCGTAGTCATCGTCTGCAAGAAGTATCAAGTGCCCCATTACTTCATCCTCCCTGTGAAGGTAAATTTATAACAAATAAACTACCTTCCCCTGACTTACTATATGCATTTATTGTCCCGTTGTGGGCACTGATAATATTATGCACAATAGTCAGACCTAATCCCGACCCCTTTTCGTTTGTAGTAAAAAAGGGGTCGAATATCTTATCAATGTCTTCCTGTTCTATCCCGCATCCGGTATCCTGAACAGAGATTTCAATTTCACCATTATCCCTGTTATGAATTACTTCGATAGAGATGTCGCCGTGATCTGACATTGCGTGAAGTGAGTTTAAAAATAGGTTCAGGAATACCTGCCTCATGAGCGCCTTATCACAATATATATCTATATCTTCAGCAACATATATGGATACATTGATATCCTTTTTGTTTATAAGATAGGACACTACTTCAAGGCTGCTGTCAATTATCATCCTTAAATTCACAGGTTCAAACCTGGGCCTGGGAAAACTTGTGAAATGGAGAAGGTTTGATAAGACTGTGTCAATATTCTTTACTCCATAAATTATATGCCCCAACAATTCCTGTTTATCCTGATCGCCTGTCAATTCTTTCTGTAACAAAGATGATATAAGTTCAATACTCCCAAGAGGATTTCTTATGTCGTGTACTATCTTTGTCACCATCCATCCCATGGCCTGCAGGCGTATTTCCCTTTCGCGTGTCTCTTTCTCATTCATCCCGGAACAAAGCTCTGATGCCCTGGATTCGAGTTTATGATACGCCTGTTCCAGTTTCTCAGATGTCTCGTTAAATAACGAGAATGCATCTTTAATAAACTCCATTGTGACCAATTGATCTTTTTTCATGATAACTTACATCCTCACGTCTTCTGCTGCAGAAGTGATGTCTTTTAACCTCTCCTCTGAAACCTGTTTAACCAGCTTGTTAGTACCTGAAGACAATCTTGTAAATATCTTCCTGGCCTCGTCCGTCCTGTCCAGTCTGAGAAGACAATCCCCAATCATATACTCTACTGTCTCAGAGCCTTCCTTCAAATCCCCTTTTATCAACCCTGACCTGTATGCATCTATGGCATCCTGGTACCTGGTCATTCCGTAATAAGAATTGCCAAGTGAAACATACCCCTGAGAAAACAAATCAACATCCTGATTTTTCTGAATTCCTCTCAGCATGTCTCTGAGCACATCTGCACTCTCCTGATACTGGCCTGTATTCTGCAGAATGGCTGCCAGCCTTATATTGACGTATGGATATTGGTTAGGGGCATCTCTTATTACTGCATAAAAATGGTTGCTTGCCTTTTCATATTCTTTAAGATTATTATGCCCCTCACCTGCAAGCGCCCTCGCTTCAGAAACATTCACACCTTTTGGATACTCTGTAATATACCTTTCCAGCATATCAACCGACTTCCTTTCATCGCCTGTCCGGGCGTATAACTTACCTGATTTAAAAAGCGCCTGCTCTGTTCTGCTGCCGTTGCGTTTAATAATGTTCTCGTAAATCATAAAGGCATCATTGTGGAGGTTTATACTCTCGTGCATTACAGCCATTTTCATAAGCAGGTCTTCATTTCTCACATGCGTGAGATTATTTTTGTAGTAAGTCTGGTATAACTTCAGGGCGCCAAGCCGGTCACTGCGACCAAGTCTATCTTCTATTTGCATACCGATTTTATCTATAATGTCAGTGAGTAATTGTGAAATCTCATCGTTAAGAGATTTATCAGGATGACCAATGATATCCAGGTAGATGCTAAGGGCCTGCTGGTATTTGCCATGTTTCTCTAATACTCCGGCTGTCTTATAACGGGCCCTGGCAACTAACACATCATTACCCGACAATGTTTCAACATCTTTATAATATTTAAGTGAATCATCATTGAATGTATCCGCTGATTTGGACTTAAGCTTCAGATCGCCTAATGCGAGCATGCTCGACCAGGCATCATTACTCTTTGGGAAAAAAGTTATAACATCAAGGTATATCTTCTCAGCAACAGGCATTTTCTGATCGAGTGCAAACGTCTCGCCTGCCCTTTTCAGGGCAAATCCTGCATGTTTGTCCTTTGGATATAGATTGAATAAAGTGAAAAACCCTGCCCTGGCACTCGGAATTTCTCCATTCTGAAACTGACATTCACTATAATTGAGAAGGATTTTGGGGTTGCCCTTTACATAGGCCGGCCATTTCCTGATTCCCTCATCATAGAATCTTTTTGAATCTCCAAACTCATGGAGTGCAAGGAATATCTCCCCTGTAACGAACACCCTTTCTTTCTCCATCTCTCCATCGTATTTAACAGCAAGCACATTAAGTACTGATAATGCATCGTTATAATTTCCCTCTTTCATATGGATCAGCACTAACATATACTCCCCTTTTGCTGCAAATCCGGACGAGGGAAATTCCTGAATAATCCTATTGAAACTTCCTTTAGCCTCTGCTATTAAATTAAGGTCAATATATATCTTCCCAATCTCGAGAAGCATTACAGGGACATTCGCCTTTTCTTTTGCCGGATGTGTTCTGATACCATGCTGGAATGACTTGAGTCCGTTCATCAACATCCTCATGTCTTTCTTCTCCTCTTTTACTGCCATCCAATAATAGATACTACCGGCATATAGAGATGCAATTGAAGACGATTCACTATTAGGATGATTAATCAAAAGCGACTCAAATTTGTCTAAGGCAAGACTGTACTCACCCTTCTTAAACTCATTTACAGCTTCCCGGAATACTTCCTCTCCGGGACCCTTTGCATTTTGTGACCAGGGAGCAATTATCTTATCTGGAGGAGGGAACATGGCAGGCGTCGTATACAAAACAGAGGCATACGATCCGCTCACACTTATAATTATGCCTATAATTATGAATAAACTGACAGGGATTATTCTCATCGAGAATGTATATAAAGCAATACATATGCCAGGCTATAGACTGCAATTACTATATTCTAACTATATGATATTACAGAATATATTATTTGGATGTGTACTAATATATTGTGGATTTGTCAATTAATTGACAGGTAGATAGTCAAAAACTATCAGGCATTAATATGGAAATCTAACTTTTTCTTCTTCAATTTTTCCACCAGGGTAGTACGGTTTAATGCGAGTAGCTGTGCAGCCTTGTTTTTTATCCCCTGGGCCTTTTGCATGGCCTGAAGTATGAGGTTGTTTTCAAATTCCTCAACCACATCTTTAAGATTTATCCCTGCATCAGGAAGGGTAATATGTAATACGCCATCTTTACTGAATGTGTGAGAAACAAATTTTTTCGGCAGGTCCTCAGCACCGATTGTTCCTTCACCCTTAAGTATAACCAGTCTTTCAATAAGGTTTTCAAGTTCCCTGATGTTGCCGGGCCAGGGATATGAAAGTAATATTTCCATAGCCGCAGGAGAAAACCCTTTTATATCTTTTTTCTTAGTCTTGATAAAGTGAGTCAGGAAATAATCAATTAACAACGGAATATCGTCTGTACGCTCCCGCAGTGGAGGGATTACAATTGGAATTACATTAAGACGGTAATAGAGGTCTTCCCTGAACCTGCCTTCCTGAACAGCATCTTCAAGGTCAATATTAGTAGCTGCAATAATTCGTACATCCACCTTTATAGTCCTGACACCTCCTACTCGTTCAAACTCTCTCTGCTGTAAGACGCGAAGAAGCTTCACCTGAAGGGACGGACTCATATCCCCTATCTCATCAAGAAAAATAGTCCCGCCGTCTGCAAGCTCAAACCTCCCTATACGTGTAGAGCTTGCACCTGTAAAAGCGCCCTTTTCATGTCCGAACAACTCACTCTCCAGTAGTGTTTCAGGTATGGCGCCGCAATTTATCGGTATCATAGTCTTATGTTTTCGGTGGCTGTTGTAATGAATAGTCCTTGCAACCAGTTCTTTGCCTGTACCACTCTCACCAAGGATAAGTATTGTGCTATCTGTCTCTGCGACCTTCTCAATAAGAGAGCAGACCATATGAATCCCTTCACTGCTTCCTATCAGATTATCAAAACTGTACCTGTGATTAAGGGTTTTTTTAAGCTGAGTATTCTCAACCTGCAGATCCTGGAATTGAATTACACGTTTCAAAAGCATTAATACTTCAGAAACATTAAAAGGCTTCATAAGGTAATCATATGCGCCGGCCTTCATGGCATCTACCGCTGTAGACACCGTTGCATATCCTGTAATAACTATGCATTGCAAATCAGGGTCTATGCCCTTTAGATTTTTAATGAGATCTATTCCGTTCATCTTTGGAAGCATAAGATCAGTTAACACTATATCAAACTTTTCCCTGGT
>MHEI01000091.1:8738-14368 GCA_001805165.1 Nitrospirae bacterium RBG_16_43_11
TAGTCATTCATAGAAAGGAGGGTTACCATTGTTTCCCTGATGTCTGCGTCATCATCTACGATGAGTATACGGTAGGATTTCATGACACTATCTTACAAATTATTGACACTGATGTCAACATTTACATAGTTGCATATTTTTATCCGTTATGTTAAAAAGATGAGGATATGGAAAATGATAGTATCATCATAGTTGGACGCAGTAATGGTTTCTCCGAATTGAGAAAATCATGGGGAGAGAAAGGGATAGAAGTCACAGTCATTAAAGATGCATTTGAGGCTAAAAAGAGGATGGGAAAGATACCTTGCAGCTTAGTCGGACTTGACCCTGATACTTTTAATACCTTTGTCTCACAAAGCGCCCCGCCGGCTGTCTCGCTGAAGGACTACATAGAAAAAAGACTACATGATTTTATCAAGAGGTTCAAGTCGTCAGAAGGATCTAACCTCTATTATGCCCTTCTCCGGGAAATTGAAAAACCTCTTCTAACCATGGTGCTGAAGGAGACAAAGGGGAATCAATTGGAGGCAGCACACATTCTTGGATTAAATAGAAACACCCTCAGAAAAAAGATCAAAGAGTTAAATATATCCCTTGACAACCTTAAATAAAGTTTGCTAATCTGTCTCCTGTTTTCATCCACCGGAGGCCCTCAATGACAAAAGCTGAACTAATAGACAAAATTGCCATTTCCGCAGGAATCAGCAGGACAGCAGCAGGGAACGCACTTAATTCCACACTCGACAATATAACCAAAACCCTTCAGAAGGGGCAAAAGGTCACATTAATAGGATTTGGCACATTCTCAGTACAGCACAGGAAGGCACGCACCGGCAGGAATCCAAAGACTGGTGAAGAGATCAAGATACAGGCAAGCAAATTACCGAAGTTTACATCCGGCACCGCACTCAAAAATTCCCTTAAATAGATAACGCTCAAAAGTACCCAAATGCAAGGAAGGACTTTGGATTTGATCTGAGGCGTACTTCCTGTACGTTGAAGATCAAATCCGAAGTCCTGACGCCGCAGTTGGGTGCTTTTCAGCGTTATCTATTCGAGGTCCAGAACGGCATTGCAACTCATGCATAGATAACCCTCTCCGTCAGCCATACGGCAAGACTCGGAAAGATATCTTATCTCGTATACCATTCCGCATTTGTTGCATGTAATCTGATGCTTTAAAGAAGAACCAGGATTTTCAAACTCTGTACTATCTGTCTTATCATTATCTGACACATTATCCTCCGTTTCACCCGAGAATCTACCAACTCATATCCGTTGCTTTGTACTCATTGCTCATTGCTCGATACTCATTGCTTCCTACACCAGCACTGCTCCCCTGCTTCCCGATGTAACCATCCTTGTATATCTGGCCAGCCAGCCCTTTTTGACCTTTGGTTCAGGATGCTTCCACATTGCCTTTCGTCCGGCTAACTCATCTTCACTTATCTTTACATCAAGCGTTCTCTTATTGATGTCAATACTGATAATATCCCCATCCTTTATCAGCGCAATCGGCCCTCCCTCTGCCGCCTCCGGTGAAACATGGCCAATACAGGCTCCGCGGGTGCCGCCTGAAAATCTGCCGTCTGTAATCAGCGCCACCTTATCACCGAGTCCCATGCCCATGATATTTGCAGTCGGTGAGAGCATCTCCTGCATACCCGGTCCTCCCTTCGGCCCCTCATAACGGATGACGACCACATGACCCTGTTTAACCTTCCCGCCAAGTATCCCGGCACATGCATCTTCCTGAGATTCAAAGACAATAGCAGGCCCTTCATGCCTTAACATGACAGGGGCTACCCCTGCTGTCTTCACAACCGCTCCTTCAGGTGCAAGGTTTCCGAACAATATAGCAAGTCCGCCGTCCTTGCTATAAGCATTTTCTACCGGCCTTATTACCTCTTTGTCTCTCAATACAACATCCTTAATATTTTCACCTATGCTCTTCATGGTGACACTCTTCTGTTTCAGATCTAACACTCCCTCTATCCTGCTCAACTCTTTCAGGATGGCGCTTACCCCCCCTGCATTATGCACATCCTCCATATGCCACTGAGATGAAGGACTTACCCTGCATATGTTAGGTACACGCCTGGAGAGATCATTTATCCTCCTGAGGTCATAATTAATACCCGCTTCATAAGCAATCGCCAATGTATGGAGGATAGTATTCGTCGAACCGCCCATCGCCATGTCCAGTGCAAATGCATTATCAATTGCCGCTTCAGTAACAATATCCAGCGGTTTAAGGTCAGCCCGTATCAGCTCCAGTATCTGCCTTGAAGCACGGCGTATAAGCTCTTCCCGTTCGCCGGATGTTGCAAGTGCAGTCCCATTACCCGGCAGGGCTATTCCAAGCGCTTCCATAAGACAATTCATCGAATTAGCCGTAAAAAGTCCCGAGCATGACCCGCATGTGGGACAACCGTGGTCTTCGATATCCTTTAACTGAGTCTCTGTTATCCTTCCTGCCCTGAACTCTCCAACACCTTCAAAAACGGATATGAGATCAACCACCTTCCCGCTGGAAGTCCTTCCCGCAGCCATTGGACCACCGCTCACAAATATTGTGGGGATATTCACCCTCATAGCCCCCATTATCATTCCCGGTACAATCTTGTCACAATTCGGTATGCAGACAAGGCCGTCAAACATGTGCGCCTGCGCCATCGTCTCCACAGAGTCCGCTATAAGCTCCCGGCTTGGAAGAGAGTACAGCATCCCCTTATGTCCCATTGCAATCCCGTCGTCTACCCCTATGGTATTGAATTCAAACGGGACACCTCCTGCCTTCCTTATCTCTTCTTTAACGATCCTGCCGAACTCCTGCAGATGGACATGACCAGGGATAATGTCAATGTATGAGTTGACTACTCCAATGAACGGCTTATCGAAATCCTCATCCTTAAGGCCGCATGCCTTCAACAGACTCCTGTGCGGCGCCCTTTCAAAACCCTTTTTTATTGTATCACTACGCATAGTATTTATTCTTTACCCCTTTCTGAAACATCGGTATGGCGGGCATTGCCCACCTGCTAATTTTCACAATATTATAACATCGTATCAGTTATCCGGTAAAGAGTTAATTACCTGATCAAAATTCGTGCATCAAAGAGTTTGACATGGAGTAATCCCGGGGACTAAAATAAAATAATGAGGATACTAATGTCCTGTTTACCGGATATCATGTATATTGCAATGAAACAGAAAAACATGGCCTGCCTGAAATCTCTTAAGGAGGGGAGGATCATATGAAATCAATTATAGATTGGCTTATCAGTGTTGAAGAGATGTCTTATACAACATATGAGAAGGCAGCAGGTTATTTCCATAACGATAAGGAATTCAGTGCACTTCTAATACAGCTTATGAAAGATGAAAAGACACATCATGATATTTTAACAAGGGCCGCTGCAGGAATCATGGGAAGAACTGAATTACAGCCGATTATGATTAAATTACCTGATGATACAAGGCTGCAAATAGAGAAATATTTTTTATCAGTGGATAAGAAGATAGAAACCGGAAGCCTTACAAATGAGGATATGTTGGATTTCATAGTCTCCATTGAATTTTCAGAATTGAATGACATTTTTTCTTATATAGTAAATACCATAAGACATTATTACAGTGAGATAATCCCTTTGGCTGCCGGTATGCATCAACATACGAGGCAGGTAGAAAGATACATAGAATCCCATCCGGAGTCAAGGAAGTATCTTGAACGTATAAAATATATACCTAATCTGTGGGAAGAAAATATCCTTGTCGTTGAGGATGAACCTGACATATCTAACCTGCTCCAGGCAATACTGAATAAGGAAGGTACAGTTGAAACTGCAGCAAATGGAAGGGAAGCCCTGCAGAAAGTCCAGGGAAAATATTATGCCGCAATTGTAAGTGATGTTAATATGCCGGTCATGAATGGGATAGATTTTTATAAAAAAGCAATAGAGCTTTATCCGACCATCAAAAAACGCTTTTTATTCTTTACAGGAGCTTTTGATTATAAAATCATATCTTATCTGAATCAGAATAACCTTCGTTATCTTCTAAAGCCATCGCCTGTGAAAGATATAAAGGATGCAGTGAGTAAGATACTGGCATTATAACCTCTCACCCTGTCTTTGTCCGGATAACAAAGATGTCAAGATTATACCTTCGCATTCAACACAGGCAACCCAAGCCTCTGCCTCCTGTTCTCACCTCTGAACAGTTCTTCTTTCCTGACAGGTGTATCTCCCCTGTCCCCTTCATGCTGTGCCTGGAGTTTTGCCGGAAGGCTTGAGGCATGCTGAACTGTGTGCTTGCCGAATCTCTCAGAGAGTTCATCTACGGCGCTGTATACCCTCGCCATCTTCTCTATCCCCGGTACATCGTCAAAGATGGTGTACTGTACATCCATCTCAGGCTGCAGGCCGGCCAGCACTACACCTGTCAGACGGTAAAGTGTGTCATGTTTATATACCTCACGGAACCCCTCTTTGAGCGACTCCATAATCTCCACAGGATAGGCTGTGGTGCGGGTGAGCTTCAACTCAACCCCTGTATCCCTGAAATCCTGTCCCCTTAAAAAGATAATGAGCCTTGACGCCGCGAGGTTATAACGCCTTGCCTTGATACAGGCATTCTCAAGATTCTTGGACAACTGGGCAAAGATAAAGGTCTCATCCCTTGATGGAGGGGTAAATGTCCTTGTCTTGCTGATTGATTTATAACCGCTCTTTGACTCCCGTGTAACAGGATAGACACTCCTGCCATTTAGCTCATGCCATATCTCCTGATATGGTTTCGAAAGATATGCCTTTATAAACTCCTCTTTGCTTCCGGCAAATTCAAGGGCTGTTGTTATACTGAACTTCCTTAGGAACGCAGAGGTGTTTGGCCCTATCCCCCATACCTTCTCCACCGGCAGATTTGCAAGGTATATATGTATATCCCTCCCTGGAATTATCGTAAGCCCGCATGGTTTCTTGTGCTTTGAGGCAACCTTGGCAAGGACTTTAGTCAGGCTTACACCTATGGAGGCGCTTATCCCCAATTCCTTTGCCACCGTCTCCTGAACCCGTTGGGCAATATCTGAGTAAGGGCCGTGGAAGCTCCTTCTGAGACCGGTCAGATCAACAAATGCCTCATCTATGGAATACTCCTCCACATCAGGTGAAAAACGCCGTAGTATCTCAAACATCCTTATGGAAAACAGGCTGTAAGTCTCATAATCAGATGGAAGGAGGACAACATCAGGACAGACCTTCTTTGCCTCAAACAGCCGCATCCCCCGCTCTACTCCTTTAGCCTTTGCCTCATAGCTTGCCGCAGCAACTATACCTCGCTCTTTTCCTGTTATGACAGGTCTACCCTTTAACTCAGGATGTATCGCCTGCTCGCATGATGCAAAAAACGCATCAGCATCAATATGCATTATGGCACGGGGCCATGAGTGAATCGTAATCATATCATCCTCAGTTGACGCTCAAAAATGCCCAGGTGCAAGGAAGGACTTAAAATTTGAGCTGAGGCGTACTTATTGGTACGTTGAAGCTCAAATTTTAAGTCCTGACGCCGCAAGACCCATTGCATTTACTTCGTAGCAATGGGTGCCCCTATTTTTCAGCGTCAACTAT
>MHEI01000091.1:14389-17865 GCA_001805165.1 Nitrospirae bacterium RBG_16_43_11
GTCACTACCCCTGCAATTTTCAACTCGTTCCTGGGTCTTATAGGTTTATACTTATGATTTGCAGGTATCAGTGTCACCATATCCCCCCGCTTCCGCAGGTACTTCATGGTCCACTCCCCGTCTACCTCTGCGATCACTATATCACCGCTCTTAGGGGTCTGCGACCTGTCTACTATAACCATATCACCAGGGAGTATTCCTGCTTCGGTCATGGAATCACCGGAGACCTTAAGCAAAAAGGTCGCTTCCCTGTTCCCGACAAGGAGGTCATCAAAAGAGAGGGTGTCCGCTAACTCCTCCTCGGCAGCGCTTGGAAACCCGGCCTCTACAGTACCGAGAACCCTGGCGCCTGATACTAATGACCTGGGTATAAGCCTCCCTGTATGATCCCTTTCAACCACCCCTATATCTTCAAGCCTGTTTACAAATTTAAACACGGCATTCTTTGACCTCATTCCGAGCATATCCCCTATCTCAGAAAAGCTCGGCATCCGGCCTTGCTGTTTATAGAACCGGGCTACGGCATCGAGTCTGGATTTTAATTTAGCTTCCCGTATGTTCTGCAGTTCCCTCATAATAAAACAAATTATAGGTGAACATTCGTTCACTGTCAAGAGAAACATCTTCATTTATTGCAAAAGACCGCTTTATTAAAGTAATATGTCAACATGGACAACAGACATCGCCTGCGTGAAGTGGCTATACTCTTCCTTAAACTCGGAATCACTGCATTCGGCGGCCCTGCGGCCCATATAGCCATGATGCGTGATGAGGTAGTGAAGCGCCGGAAGTGGGTGGATGATCAGCATTTCCTTGACCTGCTCGGCGCCACAAATCTTATACCAGGCCCAAATTCAACTGAGATGACTATCCACCTTGGCCTTGTCCGCGCCGGATGGAAGGGGCTTATCGCAGGGGGTGCATGTTTCATTTTGCCCGCCATGCTTATGGTAATGGCAATTGCATGGACATATGTGCAATTCGGGACAACACCTGAAGCATCCTGGCTGCTCTATGGTATTAAACCTGTAGTCATCGCAATAATAGTGCAGGCGCTCTGGGGATTAGGTCAAAGGGCTGTAAAAGGGTTGTTAACGGCCCTGATTGGCCTGACTGTGCTCATACTCTACTTCCTCGGCGTTAACGAGATACTCCTCCTTTTTGCCGGTGGGTTTGTTGCAGTAATTGCAAAGAATCTGCCAGGAATCAGGAATAGTAACCTTTCAGGGATTATTGCGCCTGTTGCCGGACTCTCGTTACCTGCGGCAATAACTGCTGTTACTCCTTTTAAGGTATCACACCTATTCCTTGTATTCCTGAAGATCGGTTCAGTCTTATATGGAAGCGGCTATGTCCTGCTCGCATTTCTGCGTGCTGACTTTGTAACCCGTCTCGGCTGGCTCACAGACCAGCAGTTGATTGATGCCATTGCAGTCGGCCAGGTAACACCAGGGCCTGTATTTACTACTGCCACATTCATAGGCTATATACTCGGAGGTATTCCAGGGGCGTTGCTTGCCACTATCGGTATTTTTATACCATCCTTCATCTTTGTAGCTATCAGTAATCCACTAATTCCACGCATCAGGCACTCACCGCGAATAAGTGCATTTCTTGATGGTGTGAATATAGCCTCACTCGGATTAATGGCGGCTGTTACAATACAATTGGGCCGGGCATCTTTCATAGACCCCATGACCATAGGAATAGCTGTAATCACAGCTATATTGCTGATATATTTCAAGGTCAATTCAACATGGCTTGTTGCAGGCGGCGCAGCCGCAGGACTACTGATAAACCTAATTTGATATCAAATTGACATTCCCCTGAAATAACTGTTATATTTACTTTTATACTTTCATAATTTCTAAAATAAGGAAGGTCTTGGCATGGAAAAAGAGATATATGAGATGCACGCCAGTATATGCCAGATAATGGCAAATGCAAAGAGGCTTGAGATAATCAGCATCCTCGGCAACAGGGAACTGATTGTCGGGGATATAGCTGAAAAGATGGAAATCAGGATGGCAAATCTCTCCCAGCATCTCTCTATAATGAAGGTAAAGGGGATACTTAAATCACGCAGGGATGGTGTGAACATCTATTACAGGATTGCCAACCCGAAAGTAGTACAAGCCTGTAAGTTGATGCGGGAGGTTATGATGGAACAGATGAGAGAAAAGGGAAGGTTGTCCAACACGGTTACGTCATATTGATATTTTATATCTGTGTTATTTACTTTAATGCATATAATCCACCTCCTTACCGTCATAATCTGGATAGGCGGGCTCGGGTTCATAACGATAATAGTCCTTCCAATGCTGATTAAATGGGATGACCCTCTTCAGAAGGCGCTTACTTTTCAGAGTATTGAACACAGATTTGCGCCAATCGCAAGGGTTTATAATGTTATTACCGGAGTTACCGGTTTCGTCATGGTCTATCTGACAGGATGGCACAAGCTATATTTTACTACTAAGGGCATCCCCTTACTTATTATGACACTCATCTGGTTTCTCTGGTTTGTGATGCTCTTTGGGCTTGAACCTCTTGTTGTAAAGAAGATGCTCGACCGGATGGCAAATAGCGGCGTAAAGATGGAGATAGAGACAATCTTCGCGCGCATGAACAGGATGCATTGGGTGTTGATGATGCTATCTCTTGCCGCTTCGATAGCAGGAATAATCTTCGCACATGGATATATTTAATGTAATCCCCTCTCCCTCAGGGAGAGGGTGAGGGTGGTTCTTACCGGCAAAGCTACATAGCCTGACAATTGATTTTATGCAGATAAGAACAAATAATATAAAACCATTCGGAGACAATGGCAAGAGACCTTAACCGGACAGTGAAACTGATGTCAGTAAGAGGAACAGAAGATGAATAAAGGGAATTACATCCTGATCGTTGAAGACAGCCAGACTCAGGCAAGACAGATTGAATTAAGCCTGAAGCCGCTCGGGCACCCGGTCTTTGTAGCTCTCGACCCGAAAGATGCCATTAAAATGCTGAAAAAAGAAAAGGCTATTCTCGTTATAGCCGATATCCTGATGCCGGAAATGGACGGCTATCAGCTCTGCAGGGTGATCAAGTCTGACATGGGCTTGAAAGACATGCCTGTCGTCCTGCTTACCCGGCTTTCTGACCCAAAAGAAATCATAAAGGGACTCGAGTGCAGTGCGGATGACTTCATCGTAAAGCCATACAGTGAGGAACTGCTCCTGACCAGAATACGAACAATCCTCGCTTTGAAGGCAAGACATGACAAATTGGCTACGCCAAATCATGATGACAATAAAATCAACACAAGTGGAATTGAAGTCGCATTTGGAGGAGAGCGCTATGTGATAACCGCAAGCCGCAGACAGGCATTGAATTTTCTGCTGTCAATCTATGAAAATGCAGTACAACAGAACCGTGACCTGATCCTGATGCAGAAGGAACTTCAGGCGCTGAATGAGCAACTGGAAGAAAAG
>MHEI01000091.1:17896-20056 GCA_001805165.1 Nitrospirae bacterium RBG_16_43_11
CAGAGCGGAGCTTCAGGACCCTTGCCGAAAATGCCAGCGACGGCATCCTTATTCTCAATGAGAAAGGTGAAAATATCTACGTAAATAAGCAGACTTCAGAGATAACCGGCTTCAGCATGGACCAACTCCTGAATATTGGCATAAAGGACATTATACATCCGGATGAATTGCCGGCAGCAATGGAGATATGCAGAAAAAGGCTCGAAGGGATTCAGATGCAGGCACAACATGAATCAGTTATCATCAAAAAGGATGGCAGGAATATCCCTGTTGAGATAACATGCTCAAAGACAATATGGCACGATCAGCCGGCTATCATGTCCATATTACGGGATATCTCATGGCGGAAAAAGATTGAAGAAGAATTTTTAAGGTCGAGCAAACTGGATTCCATAAGTGTCCTTGCAGGCGGCATTGCCCATGATTTCAATAACCTGCTTACCGGTATTATCGGCAACATCTCTCTTGCCATGGCATACGTTACCCCTCAGGACAGGGTTTATAATATATTGTCCAATCTTGAGAAGGCATCTTTGAAGGCAAAGGACCTGACTCAGCATCTGCTCACATTCGCCAAAGGCGGCGCACCTATTAAAGACATCGTCTCCTTACCCGTACTAATCAGGGATTCTGCATCCTTTGCGCTAAGCGGCTCCAATTTCCGGGGTGACTTTTCCATAGCAGATAATATCTGCCTTGTTGAAGCTGATGAAGGACAAATCAGTCAGGTTATCCATAACCTCGTCTTAAATGCAGAACAGGCTAAACCTGCCGATGGAATAATAAGAATATCCGCTGAGAATCTGAATGTCACTGATGAACTCCATCTGCCTCTGAAGGATGGGAAATATGCGGCGATTTCTGTAAATGACCGGGGAAGCGGCATACATAAGGAAAACATCTCAAGGATTTTCGATCCATATTTTACTACAAAAGAGAGGGGAAGCGGACTCGGACTTGCTACGGTATATTCGATAATCAAGAATCACGGTGGACTTATAACGGTAGATTCAGATACTGAAGCCGGCACAACATTTAAAGTCTATCTCCCTGCATCACAGAAACAGGTTAAGGCATTCCCTGTCACGAATATCGGGGAAAAACCTGTGACAGGTAAAGGAAGGATCATGGTGATGGATGATGAAGAGATTATCAGAGATACGGCAGGAAGCATGCTGACCACACTGGGGTATGAAGTTGATTGTGCAAAGGATGGTGCAGAAGCAATTAATTTATACAAGAAGGCACAACTGGAAAGGGAACCTTTTGCACTGATAATAATGGACCTCACTATTCAGGGGGGTATGGGTGGGAAGGAAGCCATATTGAAACTACGTGAAATTGACCCGGATGTCAGGGTAATAGTCTCAAGCGGATATTCTGAAGATGCACTAATGTCAGATTACAAAAAACATGGTTTCTCTGCTGTCATTGCCAAACCATACAAGCTGGCGGAACTGAGCAAGATAGTCCAGAAGGTAATAAGTAAATCAGTAATGCCTCAGTGAGCGGAGTAACTGGTGGCCGATACAGATTCGCATAATGCACCTATTCAACCACGACTCTCACCGCAGGAAGAGAGGTTTGAGTGGTGGAGACAGACCGCAGGGCTTTTTGCAGGTCCGCTGATCTTCATTGTTATCTACTTAATTCCTGCACCTTCCCTCTCCGGCCAGGGGCACATGCTGGCTGCCATCCTTGGTCTCGTCATTACCTGGTGGGTATCTGAGGCCATTCCTATCCCAGTTACAGCACTGGTTGGCGCTGCACTGTGCGTCATCATGAAAGTTGCCCCGGCCAGGACTGTGCTTGCCCCGTTTGCTGACCCGATTGTCTTTCTCTTCATTGGGAGTTTTATCATTGCTAAAGCAATGACCCTGCACAGGCTGGACCGCAGGTTTGCCATGTATATTTTTTCGATAAAGGGCATCGGCAAGAGCCCAACCATGCTATTAATAGCATGCGGCGGTAGAACGACGCTTATTTCCATGTGGATTAGTAATACGGCCGCCACTGCCATTATGCTGCCTATATGCATCGGAATAATAAGTGCCATTGAGAAACGTTCATCAAAACTATCCCTGAAATACAGGACAGGGATGATGCTTATGATTGCCTATGGTGCCTCTGTCGGAGGGATAGGCACTCCTGTAGGTTCCC
>MHEI01000091.1:20181-20433 GCA_001805165.1 Nitrospirae bacterium RBG_16_43_11
ATGTTCCTCCATACTCCGCCGTCAATGGCTGAACCCACTGCCGGATTAATACACGATACTGATGATGACAGAGGGGGATGGAGCAGAGGGGAAATCTATACACTGATCTCATTCGGTACAGCCGTATTGTTGTGGGTATTTCCCGGCGTCATTGCAGTCGTTTCCGGAGTTGAATCAGATCTCTACAAGTCGCTGAAAGGTATCCTTGACGAAGGGATTGTGGCGCTTGGCGCTGCCTCTCTGTTGTTTATC
>MHEI01000092.1 GCA_001805165.1 Nitrospirae bacterium RBG_16_43_11
TTTTGTTACCTGATCTACAACGTCATCGGGCAGGTAATGTCGAAAGGCCTCCCGTATATTCTTACGTTCCCTGACAGAATCGGCATACTTCCATATAATCGAACCAAAAATTGCGAAAGGAACCTGAAAAAACAGAGGAACTACAATTGGATACCAAAGACCGTCTGTCTTAAACTGATATTCCGCAGCAACGAGGTATAGGATGCTTAGCCCGACAGCTATCAGAGATCCGAATGTTTTTCTGATGGTCAAACAGATAACACCCATGCTAAATCCCCAGGTAAGAAGGAAAGCAATATATGAACGTGAACCAAGAGGTTTAACAGGCTTATTTTCCAAAAGATTTGCAAAAGCTGTTGCGGCAATTTCGACTCCGCTGATATCCAGGCCATCGGGTTGTGAGAAAACACTGTAGAACCTTTCTATCTGGTCCTGCTGAAAAAGGGGTGAATGACCGACAAATACTGCCTTTCCTTTAACATTGCTCTCATTTTGGTTCACTATTTCATAATAGGGAATCGTGGGAATCGTGTGAGGAGGCCCGTAGAAATTCAGGTATTGACTGTTACTAACCTGGTACATCCTGATAAGAGACTGAAGCAACTGGTATTTTTTCGTATCAAGAGATGAAGATGAGGACTGCAACACCCTGAGCATCTTTTTTGCAATCAGTGGTTTATTTTCAAACATTACTCTGATGCCCTGTATGACCCGTTCAACGCTTCGGGTATTGATTATTTCATCCTTATGGCGTGGCAATACGTCTGCCTGATCAGGGTCTACCATCTCTAACAGATGGATAAACTCATCGTATACCTGCATCGTAAAAATTTGTAAGACAACAATAGGCAAGGTCGGCGAGTCCCCGGCGGCCGTCTTGAATGTCCAGTACTGGTTCACTTTCACCGGTACCCTTGGCAGTGGGAAGGGAGCTAAGGCAATAGCAGATTGAGAAAGGGGAGGAATCGGTGGCACAAGACTAACAATGTCCAGGTCTGCTGAAGTTATTTTTCCTTTTACTGAAAGGGGTATCTTCTCTCTTTTCAGGCATTTGCAGAATATTACGTTGCGAGCTCTTTCTACAGCATCGGCAAAAGCATTGTCCTCTCTGGGCGAGCTTGGTTCGAGGAAACTGAGATCAAAAGCAATAACGGTTGCACCTCTTTCCGTTAGAATATCCGTAAGCTTTCCGTGAAGAGAGCGAGGCCACTTTCTGAGGTCATCCGGAAGGTTAAGACTGTCAGCAGAGACTTTATCGACGTTAACAATTATTACATCAGATGGTGCCTGTCTTGTTCCCCGCAGATTGAACAACACGTCCATTCCCACATTTTCCTCAAGGTCAAGACCGAAAGGTATCAGTCCCATTATCAGACCCGCTATTCCTGTGAGAAGACCTAATATTATTCCCTTTGATAGACGAGACATGCCTTTTCCTTATTTTCTGCTAAAGATAAAGATAATGAGTGCTTGTGGAACAGACAAAAATCTAAAGGCCGGATAATAAGGAAAGTTAATCCAGAATAGTAAGAATGAACAACAAGGTACAAAAGAACCTACCCCATGACCCCCTCTGTAACATTACAAACATCTTCCCCACCCTTCATTTACCCGCTCCTTTTGAAGGAGGAGACGTTTAATAAGGCGGGCTGAATTTACACGATAACAATAACATAAAAGAGGGGATAATTCAAATTTTTCAGGGAGACACGTTTTCGTCCGTTTCCTTTTTCATCTCTTTATAAATCATAATTTTCAGGAGGTCATCAGGATTAGTGAACGCCTTTTTCCATTCACCACCAACCTCCTCTGCTACACCGACAAGATTACGAGCGTCGTTCTTCTCACATGTGTAAATTTGGACAATAAAGGTTTTCATAATAAAATAGTCATCTTCTCCAAACTATCAACCTTTTTTCCCTTCTCTTGTACTTTTCTTCATCTCCATGCCTTGTATAACCTCCCCTCTATTTCCCCTCCTTAGTAAGGAGGGGAAATAGAGGGGAGGTTATACAAGTAGAATGGGAGAAAATTAGTTAATCATTTCTTACATTTCGTATCGAAAGCTCAGCGTTTAGTTTTAGGGTTCGCTGGTACATTTGGTACATTCAGGTTCGATGATACAGGGGCGTTGAGTGCCAAACCTGCCAGCACTTCAAAGACTGCTCCTGAACGGACATGCCAGAGTTTGATATGATATTTTCCGTCAGAAAGGTCTTCAAAAGCAAGATATTCGCCGCTGAGATTTGGTATTACAGGGTTCCCCAAAAATGAGAATTGTTCTTCAAATTTTGCAATAGGATCATAATTTTTGATGCCATAATTTTTAGTAAGTTCATCCGTTATGCCTTTCATGTTAGTAGAGTCTGTACTATCCTTGTCTGGAGTTGTCTCTTTTTCCATTTGTCAACGCCTCCCAACATTCATCTTCATAATGATTTTGGATTCATATACGTATTGTTTGGCATAAGCATACCATACGAAAGATTACAGATTGGTTACATATTCTTCTGAGGAGGGAAAAATCTAACATTATCATGACATTAAGATTGTTGCCAATTCCTGTATCCCCGGTTTATTACCGGCTCATCGATACCAGGGACTCATAAATGGCTTTTGTCTCAGGAGAAGGATCAATGCCGAGAGCCGCAGTGAGGTTTTTGCGACACCGCTGATATATAGTGAAAGCTTCAGATCTGAGGTCAAGATGACGGTAACAGATCATAAGGCGTTGATAGAATTCTTCTGTGAGGTCATCAACTTCCAAACCTTTTTGGTAACAGCTTATTGCCTGTTCCCATTGTCTCAAGTTTTCCTGGTAAGCACCTAATTTCTTTACGCCCTGCATAAACCTGTTACGGAGATGTTCACGAAGGGATATTGCCCATGGCTGATCTTCGTCAAGGAAATGTCCATGATACATAGTAATAGCCTTTTTCATCAGTTCAGAAGCATTGCCTTTTTGATCCTTATGGTACAGATTTTCAGCCTGTGTCAGAAGACGCTCAAATGCCCAGGTATCTACCCAGCAGTATTGAACATCAAGGGTTACTTTTCCTTCCTGCAGATGGACGGCCTTTTCATGACCAAGCAGTTGTCTCAAACGGTGTAATGTTGTAGAGAAAGTTGTATGTGCTGCATCACCATCAGCTTCAGGCCAGAGGACATCATTTAGCTGATACACACTGACACTTCTTCCACCGAGGGCAATCAACGCCTTGAGCAAAGAGAGGGGTTTTTGTTGAATTTTTCCGGAGAACCGGACAGGCTTTCCATCCTTTACTATTCCGAATCGTCCAAGGGTAAAGATCTTCAATGGCCAGGGCCAGTTCTCAATTTCAAGGGGGGCATTTTCGGGAAGGAGAGAATTTCTTCTGATCAGATCCTGCACATATGAGATCTCAATCCCTTTATCCAGTGCTTTAGTCGCAATGCTTTCCATAACTCCAGGCAGCCACATATATAAATTTACAAAACCGTTTTCCCGCCCGATCCGCAATCCTTCTTGCAGCAGTGTTACAGCAGATGCCTCATCACTTTTCTGCAGGGAAACATATGCCTTTATCAGGAGACAGGCGAAATGAATGAACTCGTTTTTGCTCTGTTTCCCGATTAAAGACGCTTGGTTAAGATGTTCAGTCAGATTCATATCATCTCTTAAGACATGGCAAACAAAAGCCTTTTGCAGATGGGCCAGAGACAATGTCCATGGATTTCCTACGTCCCCGCATAGTTTTAAGCACCGTTCTGAATGGAGAGAGGCTTGAGCCGTATTTTTGCAATAAAGGGATTCCCATGCTGCAACATAGTGGTAAAAACTTGCCCCCCAGTTTTTTTCAGTGTTCAAAGAAGATGCCATTTTCCGCAGGTATTTTTTGGCAGACACAAGATCACCGGTTTTTAGAAAACTGAGCGTGCCATGACCCATCAATATGTAGTCCATGACATGTATCCCACTGGCGTTAGCCAATTCAAGACCATATGAAACGACTTTCAGACAGCGGTCGTACATCGAAGTCATATTGGCATATGCCGCCTCTATCCAGCTTGCTGTAAGGCGCTGTAAAGGAGGGAGATCAAGGCGATGGAGCAAATCTCTTATCGAGTCGAGAATAAGTTCCAGTTTTTGAAGTTCAGCCCCGCTGTACCAATAACAGGCGAGGTTAATAAGGTATTGGATTTTTAATTTCATGTCCCTGCAGGCTTGAGCAGAGTGAAAAACACGGTCTGCCCATAACTCCATTGAAGAATCAGGCGACCGCCTGAATGAGAGACCTCTGAGCATGCTGCACATTACCTGTGCTTCTATTTCTCTGGATGGGAATTCTTTGTACTCACTCCATAATTCTCTGAAGATGGAAAACCAATGGTCAAGTAATTTCAAACCTTCATAACCATATACAATGGATTCAACCACTCCTGACCATGCCAGAAAAATACCGGGTGCATCCTTCAGGGTCTTAGATAATGTGAAAGCTTTCTCAAAGTCCTCGCGGCTTTCAACAGGGTTAAAAGGCATCCGGCAGGTGCCCATCCAGTAAAGTAACCATGGGTTCTGTTCAACAATAGTCTTTGGCAGGATACTTATCCATGTTTCCAGCGTCTGCCGTCTGCCCTGAGCAATCATCGAGGGGGCCTGTTTCAGGATCAATTGTACTGCCTCAGGCCAATTCTCTGCATCATGGAACAGTCCAAGCGCGTCTTCGCTCTGACCATGAGCTTTTAAGATCAACGCTGCAGTATGTTGTATATGGGAAATCTGTTCAGGGCTAAATGTTTTTTCGGAACGCGTTAAGAGAAATTTACGGAAAAGAGGATGGTATTGATATATCTCTGAATGCTGATCATACTTCTGGATAAAATAGTTTTTCTGGTAGAGGCTGGAGAGAATGAGATGAGATTTGGGATTCCCGGTGAGCTCTTCAGCCATGTGATGTGTTAATTGAGAGAAGAAGGCTGTTTTCAGTAAAAAGTCCCGTGTTTCCCGATCCGCTTTGTTAAAGATCTCACTTGCAAAATAGTCAAATATTTCTTCCGGTAAAACTTCGTCTGATACATGGTAATCAATATTTCTGATTTTTCTCATCTCCATGATAAGTACCAGTCCGGCAGCCCATCCGTCTGTCCGTTTCTGTAATTGCAGGAGTGTATCGTTATCAAATCCGCCATGTTTTCTCATACAAACAATCTCTCTTGTTTCATCGAGCGTTAAACGGATTTGATCCCATCCAATAAAACTTATCTGACTATTCGCCTGTAACCGAACAAGCTGGGGAGGAGGGATTTCACGACTGATGACTATGACATTTATCTTTTCAGGCAGCATACTGAGTCCTTCCTGTATAACCTCATGAAGCTTTGATTCTGCCGATACCTCCTGGTAGTTATCGAAGACGATTAAGAACTCTGTTTTATTGGTATCTTTTTTAATTCCTGTTCTATTCTCTTTCCTGAAGCTCTCCCTATCTATCACCTTTCTAAAGCTTTCTTTATCCATCCCTTTTGTAAAGCCCTTTCTGTTCCCCACTTTTGAAAAGGGGAGTGAGGGGGGATTATAAAGCCTGTTGTAAAGGTTTTCAAAATACCTCTTTGCAAAGGTAGGGATGCTCTGCAGATGTTCCTGACTGAAAGACGGGAGGGGTTTTCCTTTCAGAGACGCTGCTATTTTTGCAGCAAGACCCATGTAATAAAAAAAGGTTGCAATATCGGTATCTCCTTCATCTATCCTGTACCAAATGCAGGGAATTTTTTGGTTTTCTATATAACTTGCAATAAGTGTTGTCTTTCCACTCCCCGGTGGCCCCGATACCCAGACAACAGGTCTGTTTCTGCTCCTGTCAATAAGCTGGAAGAGCCTCTTCCTTAGAAAAATACCTGTAAGAATGGGTTTGGTTATTTTGGTTAATGCTGGTTGTTTTAACGTCATGACAAT
>MHEI01000093.1:0-1224 GCA_001805165.1 Nitrospirae bacterium RBG_16_43_11
GGGGGCAGAGGTGGAGATAGCGAGGGAGGGGGTCAGTTATGCCAAGGGAGGTTTCATGCCTACCCTGAGGCTTGACGGTGTCTACTCAGGCAGGGACCAGGACCCTATCTCATCTGCTTTTTTTAACAAGGAGAGCATATATGCGACACTTTCCCTTACCTTCCCGTTATATGAGGGCGGATTGAGGGTAGCTGAGGTGCGGGAGGCAGAGAGTAAATTCAGGGAGGCCGGATTGAAGAGGCTAAGCCTCAGGAAGGATATAGAGATTGAGGTCCGCGATGCGTCATACAACATCACGGCCATCAATTCAGCGATAGAGTTTTACAGGAAACAACTCTCCTTTGCAGAAGAGAATTACAATACAGTCTTCAAGCAGTTCACATACGGACTTGCGGCTAATGTTGATGTAATTGATGCAAATTCAACCCTTGTAACTGCACAGAAATCGCTTTCAAACAGCACGTTTGACCTTCAGCTTGCCATAATAGATTTGAAGAGGAGTATGGGGGTAGTTTTGGAAGAGGTAATAATTGGAAAGTAGCGCCGATGAAAGAATTTAATAGTGATACTTGTCATAAACTCCTTGCTGCAACCCTTAAGCTGATCTCTCTTAAGGGCTATACCGGCACTACAACAAGGGAAATAGCAAGCGAGGCAGGAGTTACTGAAGTCACACTATTCAGGCATTTTGGCTCTAAGGAGAAACTTTTTGAAGAAATGCTTAAGCGGTATTCATTCCTGCCTGAGCTTAAGGAACTTCTACCTGAACTGGAAGGCAACTCCTCTGATTATACAGAGGTGCTTCTTACTATAGGCACACGTTTTTTTGGGACACTGAAAGAGCGAAAATCGTTAGTCAGGATAATGACATGTGAAATACAGTTATATCCGGAAAAGGTCAGGGTGGTTCACAGTAAATTTATTGATGAAATGATACAAGTGCTTGCAGGCTACTTCAGGCTCCAGCAGGATAAAGGACTACTCAGACGATTCCCCTCTGAAACTGCTGCGAGGGCATTTCTTGGAATGATATTCTCTTTTTTCCATGTAGAAGAGATAATTAAAGGCCGGGATATGAAGAAGAATGAAGTAAAGAGGACAATAAATGAGTTTGTAAATATTTTAGTACAGGGTACTTTAAGGGGAGATAAATCATGATGAAGTACGCAGTAATCCTCATGCTTGCAATTTCAGCACTCTTCATTAATTATGGATGCGGCAAAA
>MHEI01000093.1:1281-1601 GCA_001805165.1 Nitrospirae bacterium RBG_16_43_11
TTAAATCACTCAGGCCTTTTATAGAAACTGTTGGGACACTTAATCCAAATGATGAGGTAACAATCAGTGCAGAGGTAGATGGAATCTTACAGGATATCAGTGTAGACGAGGGAACAACCGTAGCAAAAGGGATGCTCATAGCAACTATTGACGAGACAGACTATTCCCTCGAAGTCATACGGGCAAAGTCGGCGCTGAAACAGGCCGAATCAAATCTTGCAAATATAAGGTTAGAGTATCAGCGCAAGGAGGCTTTGCACAAAGATGGACACCTCCCGCAGCATGATTTCGATTCTATCACCGCACGGTTATCATTGGCA
>MHEI01000093.1:1615-2797 GCA_001805165.1 Nitrospirae bacterium RBG_16_43_11
TAATGCAAGGGCAGTCTTGTCACTTTCCGAACACAAGCTGACAAAAACAAAGATATACTCTCCCATATCAGGTGTAGTCAAAGAAAGAAAGGTATCCGGCGGTAACTTTATACGAAACGGTACGCCTGTCTGCACCATCATACAGGTTGATCCTTTAAAGCTCAATTTTACAACATCTGAAAAGGATTCAGGCATCTTAAAGACAGGACAGGATGTACACTTCAGAGTTGAAACGTTCCATGACAGGGAGTTCAAGGGAAAACTCAGCATCATATATCCGGGCCTTGATGAGAGAACCAGGACTCTAAGGGCTGAGGCGCTTGTCCCAAATCCGGGCGGCCTTTTAAAACCAGGTTTTTTTGCAAAGGTAACACTCTATACAGGTGGAGCAAAGGGTACCGTAGTTGTCCCGGCCACTGCATTACTTTATGAGGGCGAAGCTATCAAGGTCTTCACAGTAAACAATGAAACAGCAAAGGAAAATAAAGTGAAGATCGGGTCTAAATATGGTGAGATGATGGAGATTGTTGATGGTTTGAAAGCTGGAGAGAATGTAGTGATTGCCGGACAACAGAACCTCTCTGAAGGGCTCAAGGTAAATGTGGCTCGCTGATACATCCATAAAAAAGCCTGTCTTTGCCACAATGGTTATACTGGGGCTTGTCTTGCTCGGTGTCATAAGTTACCCGCGCATTGGTGTTGACCTTTTCCCAAAGGTTGATTTTCCCATCGTTAATATATCAACAAAGCTCAAGGGCGCAAATGCCGAGATCATGGACATAGATGTAACGGATAAGGTTGAAGCCACCGTAAATACGATCAACGGTGTCAAGACTATTACATCGTCGAGCACAGAGGGAAGATCTCAGGTCATAGTTGAGTTTGTTCTCGAGAGAGATATAGACCTTGCTGTTCAGGATGTAAGAGAAAAAATATCAGCCATAAGAGGGAGTCTCCCCAGGGACATAGAAGAGCCTGTCATTGAAAAGGTTGACCCTGATGCAAACCCTATACTGTGGATAGCCCTGTCCGGTGAGAAATCTATCAGAGAGTTGTCAACTTATGCTGATGAAGTCCTCAGGGAACAACTGCAGAAGATAAATGGAGTCGGAGCTGTTCGCATGGCCGGACTTCAGTTACGTGAGGTTATCATATGGATAGATTCAGATAAGCTCTCAGCGT
>MHEI01000093.1:2837-4904 GCA_001805165.1 Nitrospirae bacterium RBG_16_43_11
TGAAAACATAGAATTACCAGGTGGAAGGATTGAGGGTGAAACAACTGAGTATTCAATAAAAATTAAGGGGGAATTTGCAAATGTTCCTGACTTCAATAACCTTGTCATAGCCTATCAGAATGGCGCTCCTGTACGGCTCAGGGATATTGGCAGGGTAGAAGACGGGATGCAGGAGAAGAGGTCCATAACGAGGTTCAACAGGGTACCGGCTATAGGATTCGGGATACAGAAACAATCCGGTACAAATACGGTAGAAGTAATCGAAAGGATTAAGAAGGAGCTTGCAGGTATAGAGAAGTCTCTCCCTCCGGGCATGAATATAGGCATCAGCTTTGACCAGTCAACATTTATAAAGCGCTCCATAAGCGAGGTGCAGCACCATCTGATTTACGGCGGATTTTTTGCCACTCTTGCAGTACTGTTTTTTCTGCGTAGTATAAGGATAACAATATTCAGCGCACTTGCTATTCCTACATCTATTATCTCCACATTTGCGATTATGAACTTATTCGGCTTTACATTTAACAATATGACCATGCTTGCCCTGTCTCTATCAGTTGGCATTCTGATAGACGATGCAATTATTGTTATAGAGAATATCCACCGTCATATAGAACGGGGAATGACCCCCAAAGAGGCGGCATCATTTGCCACATCGGAAATCGGTCTTGCTGTATCAGCGACAACACTCGCAATCATAGTTATATTCCTTCCGGTCGCCTTTATGAAAGGAATAATAGGACGTTTCTTTTTCCAGTTTTCAATGACAGTAGTCTTTGCTGTTGCAGTCTCCCTCTTTGTGTCATTCACATTAACACCTATGTTAGCCTCGCGCTTTTTAAAGAGTAAACATAGTAGTGGCGGCACTGCCCGGCAGCCGGGAAGGTTATCGTCATCACTCGAATCAGGATATAAAAGTGTGGAATCATGGTATAGAAAACTTCTCGGGATAGCTCTCAATCACAGGGCTATAGTTGTTATATCCGCGGCTGTTATCTTCATTGTCAGCATGTATTTGGTTAAGTTCATTGGTAAAGAATTCCTGCCGTCTGAAGATCAATCAAGGTTCATCGTAAGGCTTGAGGCTCCTAAGGACTATTCAGTTGATGAGATAGAGAATCTGTTCAAAGGTGCAGAAGAGTTTGTCATCTCTATCCCTGAAGTGAAAACTGTATTTTATGGACAGGGTACGTTCGGTGAGACAAACAAAGGGTCAATGTTTGTCGGACTTAAACCAAAGGCCGAAAGAACCAGGAGCCAGCAGGAGATAATGGCAGAGATCAGGAACAGGCTGCGTAAGATACCCGGGCTTAAAGGATTTGCAGAGGATGTATCCCTTGTGGGCGGCGGTCAGAGGATGGTTCCCATCCAGTATACAATTAAAGGAAGAGACTTAACAGGATTACAGGAATACTCCAAAAGTATAGTTGCTGAGTTCTCAAAACTACCTGGCATTGTTGACGTGGATTCTTCACTTGAAATAGGAAAGCCGGAGCTTAGAGTCCATATAGACAGGGATAAGGCAGCAGACCTGGGGGTTAATATTGCTTCAGTAGCAGAAACGATAAACCTTCTTGTCAGTGGTGAAGTTGAGACGACAAAATACAGGGATGAGGCACGCGGCAGGAGATACAATGTTAAAATGAAACTCAATCCTGATGACAAGGACAATCCTGATGATATTAAAAGACTCTATACCCGTTCAAATGACGGACGACTGGTAGAGCTTTCGAATGTAGTAACAGTTCAACCAGCCGGCGGGCCAGGTATAATAAACAGGGTAGACAGACAGAGGGCAATAACCCTGTTTGCCAACTTAGAGGGAAAACCGCTTGGTGAGGCAATGACAGAGCTTAATGCAATATCAGCAAAGATACTCCCTTCTGATTACTCGACCGGATATAAAGGAATGGCAGAAATGATGGGCGAGTCCTTCGGCTACCTGATGTTTGCATTGGTGCTTGGCATTGTCCTGGCGTACATGGTACTCGCATCACAGTATGAGAGCTTCATTCATCCGATTACCGTACTCCTTTCCATGCCATTTTCATTTATAGGGGCCTTTCT
>MHEI01000093.1:4982-5097 GCA_001805165.1 Nitrospirae bacterium RBG_16_43_11
GAATGCAATACTTCTGGTTGACTACACGAATACCTTAAGGGCAAGGGGTATGGAAAGGAAAGAGGCAATACTTACAGCAGGACCTGTCCGGCTGAGACCAATCCTTATGACCACC
>MHEI01000093.1:5195-5339 GCA_001805165.1 Nitrospirae bacterium RBG_16_43_11
GACATCGCTGTTCCTGACCCTTATAGTAGTGCCGGTAGTTTATGACCTGTTCGATGAGTTACAATCTAAGTTATTTCGTAAAAGATCCGTCACTTCATAACCGCTTAGTTCTGGATTCCTGATTCCGTAGGAATGACGTAGGCG
>MHEI01000093.1:5501-7149 GCA_001805165.1 Nitrospirae bacterium RBG_16_43_11
GTGCACAATTTGGCTTTCATTCCAATAAATATTTTGTTTATTTCATTCTATTTTTTGATGTTAATACCTGCTCATAAGTCATAGTCTAAATATATAACTCATTGAAATAGCGGAATAATAAATCTATATTTGTGTTGAGACAGTCTTGATTGAAAGACCTGTCAAATGCATGGCACCAATTTTGCAAAATTAGCTATTATTATTAATTAACCCACTCAATAATTAAGAAGGAGGATACAAAAATGCACTGTCCGAAATGCGGGGGGTTTATGGTAACAGAGAGATGCACTGATTATTCTCTTGTCTTCTATGCCTGGAGGTGTATTAATTGTGGCACAATTATTGACAATACAATCCTTCAGAACAAAAAATCGTTTTTATTCGTTAATTAAACACCACATTTGTCTCTGTTCTGACAATACCCTTTATCGCCCGAATACTGTTTATTACTGTTGCAAATATCTCTCCGACACTTTCACCTTCCAGAGTTGCTATAATATCATATCTTCCTGTAATCATATCTGCACTATTAACATGTTCTAACTTCCTCAATTCATCTCTCACATATCTTTCTTTCCCAATTTCAGTATTTATCAACAAATAAATCTTGCCTGCATTTTTTGTCATATCTTACCCTCCCCTTGATCTTACTTTGTAAGTAGCATACTGTTATGATTACTGTCAATATATATATAGATTAGGAGAATTTCATATCAATGCTACGGATTATAGCAGGATTAGCAAAAGGACGTCACCTGAAGGTACCGGGAGGCTCTGAAATAAGGCCCACGTCTGACAAGGTAAGAGAATCCATATTTAATATTATTGGTCACGATAACATAGTTGACTCAACATTTCTTGATCTTTTTTCAGGATCCGGGGCTGTAGGCATAGAAGCAATAAGCCGCGGGGCTAAGCATGTTACATTTGTTGATAACAATATCAGACATATAAGAACAATAAAGGAAAATATTAAGATTTGTGGATTTCAGCAGGCATCTGAAATCCTGTCCGGAAATGTAATAACTATTCTGAATAATTTTCCAGGAAGAAAGAAATCGTTTAATATCGTGTTTGCTGACCCTCCATATAGCTATGGGAAGTGGGATACCCTCTTGTCAATAATTGTCAATAATGTTATTATTCTTGACTACGGTTTTTTTATTATAGAGCATTCGTCTAAGGTTTCAATGCCTGAACGATTGAATAATCTTGAAAATTATGGCAAATACATATATGGAGATACTACCTTAACAGTCTACAGGAAATATGGGAATAACAGCGATCTATCCAGGGACATTTGACCCGATAACTAACGGCCATATAGACATTCTTCAAAGGAGCCTTAGAATCTTTGATCATATAATATTAGGTATAGGCCCTAACCCAAAGAAAACATCACTCTTTTCTCTTGAGGAAAGGATACAAATGGTCAAAGAGGCGGTTAAAGACGTTACGAATGTATCTGTCGAGGCATTTGACGGACTGCTTGTAGATTTTGCAAAAAAGAATGGCGCTTCTGCTATTATACGAGGTTTAAGGGCCGTGTCAGATTTCGAGTATGAATTCCAGATGGCATTAATGAACAGAAAGCTTGATGATAAAATAGAGACTGTATTTCTCATGCCGAGTGAGGAATATTCATATC
>MHEI01000094.1:0-334 GCA_001805165.1 Nitrospirae bacterium RBG_16_43_11
GAATGACCTTGTTACCGAGAGCGATTGCGGTATATCGGTGCCACCGGAGGACCCCCAATTACTTGCTAAAGCTATCCTTAAAATGATGAACTTATCAGATACCGAAAGAAAACAAATGGGCCTTAGAGGTAAAGTTTACGTTTTGGCTAATCATGATTATAAAGTCCTTTCGAAAAGGCTACTGGAAAGTATTCAGTGAATACATTTATTTTAAATGGCAATAAAGCCAGTGATTCTATTTATTTATTGAAAGGGAATTTACTGAAGTACTGTTGATATGATTTATCTGGTGCAAAAAAAGATTCTATTTAAGAATGCCAAAAAAAATACATTA
>MHEI01000094.1:345-1125 GCA_001805165.1 Nitrospirae bacterium RBG_16_43_11
CGCCATACTGAAGGCGATGGGTATAAAATCCGGAGATGATGTTATACTCCAGGGTTTCACCTGTATTGTTGTTCCTAATGCTATAACTTATCTTGGAGCTAAACCTGTTTATGTAGACATAAATCCAAAAACTTTCAATATAGATGTTTTAAAGCTTGAAAATTACTTAATTTCTTGTTCCTCAAAGCCTACAAAGCCAAGAGCTATTATTGCTCAGCATACTTTTGGCATACCTGCAGAAATGGGGAAAATCTTAGAGATTGCAAAAAAATATAATCTATACGTTATCGAAGATTCCTGTCATGCAATAGGTTCACAATATAACGGGCAAGAAGTTGGGACATTTGGAGATGCGGCCTTTTTTTCGTCTCAGTGGTCTAAACCTGTGACAACTGGTCTAGGAGGTTGGGCAGTTATAAACAATGAAGAGTTGAGGAAAAAAATAGAAAGAATTCTCCCAGAGTTTATAACCCCGTCTTATAAGGAAGGTATCCTTTTAAGACTGCAGTATCTTATTTATTCAATCCTTTTTAAGCCGTCTCTATTCTGGTATGCACAGGATACATACAGGACCCTTTCAAAGTTTGGTATAACAATTGGGTCTTCTTCTAAGAATGAACTTGAGTGCATTATGCCAGCAGGATTCGCAAAAATGATGTCAGGATGGCAAAGAATTCTTCTTGATAGAAAACTTGGGGTAATTAGTAAAGATATTAATCATCGAAAATGGGTTACTTCATTATATGAAAGTTTGTTAATTAATAGGAGCATAGAGGTTAT
>MHEI01000094.1:1134-1358 GCA_001805165.1 Nitrospirae bacterium RBG_16_43_11
TTTAAAATATCCCCTTCTCGTCAGGGATAAAAAAAAGATACTATTTGAAGCTAAGAAAAGAAAAATAGAATTAGGCGATTGGTTCGTATCTCCTCTTCATCCAAATCTTGAAGGATGGGAAAAAGTTGGATACGAGAGAGGAATGTGCCCCCTTGCTGAAAAGATTTGTGAACACATTATTAATCTGCCCACACACCAAAAGATCATGGAGAAAGATGTAAATA
>MHEI01000094.1:1369-1705 GCA_001805165.1 Nitrospirae bacterium RBG_16_43_11
TTCATAGTCAATTCCAGATGGCTTTAAACAGACATCTATCATAGAATTTGATGCATTAAATAAGTTGTTTTGTAATAAAATAGGTAGTGAGTCAATATACGCAATACAGAAGTATAATCTGCCTCTTTCTGAGGAGACTACAGGGGTGGTAAATGTTAATTCAGGGGATAAAACATCCTTTGTTCGTCCTGCTGAGTATTTTAGGTATGCTATGGATGATGGTCTCGTAATAAGTCATACGGCAAATTGAGACACAAAGCGGCTGTAAGTCTGAGACAGGCCGAACAATCGCTGAACATGTGCTGTCGCATTTATAATTTGTTCTTTGAAAATATT
>MHEI01000094.1:1719-2120 GCA_001805165.1 Nitrospirae bacterium RBG_16_43_11
TGCCGTTCATGCTTTGTTCTGCGTCTAGTTTTTCTCCTTCTATCCGATTTCGGAATGCCGTTGTCCGGAAGATATTCACTGCTGCCGCCTTCAGTGTCGCGCAGAAACTCACAGCAAACAGGCCCCTGACCCGTAGACGCTTAACTCCGGTCTTCCTGTCATACTCAGACATGGTAGCTTCGATTCCTGATCTGAACCTGTACTTATCCCTGAATGCATCTGTCTTCTCAATGGCCCGTCGTTTTGCCAGGCGCACGGTCTTATTATCATAGCGCAGGTAATAGCCTTTATCTCCAGGCTTGACCGGACAGTCGGATAACCGGGGGCAGTGTTGACACACATCTGCGTTGAATGCAGCACTGTGACGATTTTTCTTGTGTTTTGTTTTCTCAGGGACATGT
>MHEI01000094.1:2311-2445 GCA_001805165.1 Nitrospirae bacterium RBG_16_43_11
TACTGCCTCGATAAGTGGAATAAGTGCATTGGTATCGCTCTTGTGAGCAGGCTCTACGGTTACTGCGGTAATCAGGGAGAGATTCTGCTCTTTGTCTGCTGTGCTGTAGGACTCGGAGAGTTGCACCTGAAAAC
>MHEI01000094.1:2770-2898 GCA_001805165.1 Nitrospirae bacterium RBG_16_43_11
TAGAGGTCCTTGTGGTGGCGCTTGAGATTGATCAGAAACTTCTTGATGGTCTTTACAAACAGACCAATCCTGCCCAGGTGGCGCATGTTGGAGAAGATGTGGACGGAATCTATACGCTGCTTTGATAC
>MHEI01000094.1:3156-3909 GCA_001805165.1 Nitrospirae bacterium RBG_16_43_11
AGACTTATGATAGTATGTGTGCACCTTGTGAACAGGCAGAACGGGAAGAACCTCTTCCCGGAACAGCTTCGCCCACGATGCCTCAATCCGTGCTTTTCGCTTTGGACCGAGAAAGGGAAACGGGGCGAACATGTCGAGGGTTTTGTGGTCTTTGGTATGGATCATAAGGGCTCCTTGAATGGGGTAAAATCAAGAAGATTTATACCACAAAACCCATTGATATACAAGGGGAATATTAGCATTTTGAGTAAATATTTTATATGATTTACACGAACTGACTTTTTACGAGTGCATCAAGTTTGGAAAGACAAATCTTTAAGCGCGGTATTGTTTCTCGTGATATCATTAATATGATTGTTAGAAAAATGTGTAATTTACAGTTATTAAATATAATGATGTTTTTCCGATCACGTGAGTGTTTAAATGAAGAAGAATACATTATCACTTTCCCAGAAGGCCCTCCTGGCGGTTATTATTATCATCCTGCCGATACTTATTGTTTTCATTATTAATTACTATGAAAACAGGCGACATCTGGAAGAGAATGCTCTCAACGACCTGACTGCCCTTGCAGAGGCCTATGAGGGACAGATATACCAGTTCCTTGAGATGTCAAGGCGCCGGGCACTAGATTTTTCAAGCGACGGACTCATAACAAATTCGCTACAGGAAATAATCCGGGGGAATGCAGCGGCTGTTGCTGGTCTAAATGAACATATTTCTAAAAACAAGATGGCCCTGGACAGGACCATT
>MHEI01000094.1:3921-5116 GCA_001805165.1 Nitrospirae bacterium RBG_16_43_11
CCTGGATGGGCGCATCGTAATTTCAACATATAACTCTGTAATCGGAAAAGATATGTCTGATCAACCATTTTTTCAAAAAGGTAAAAATGGGGTTTCTATAACAGAGTCAAAAATCTTTCATCCTGAGGCGCCTGAACTGGCGATCTCTGCTCCTATTTTAAGCAGCGCTACAAGAAAGCCTATAGGTGTACTTGTCAACTTCATTCTTCTATCAGACATTAATAATATTTTGTCCGGCGAACTTGCAAAGGAACTTGGAGCTATTTCCTTGGATAAAGGAAAACGGAAGACCATGGATGCCTATATTGTAAATAGGGACAAGCTTTTGATTACAGATTCTATATCTGTAAAGAATGCTGTCTTAAAACAGAAAGTAGACATGGAGGCCGTTCGGGCCTGTCTCCAATCAAACAAAGAGATAACCGGATTTTACAAAAATTACCGGGATGTGTTGGTGGCAGGTGCGTCTGTATGCATTCCGTCATTGAAGTGGACCCTTATGGTTGAAGTTAATGCGGATGAGGTCTATGCTCCTTCAAGGGAGATGTTAAAAAGTACGTTATTAGTAGCAGGTCTTGTCGCCACACTTATTGGAGGACTGTTACTTCTCTTTTTTAGGGCTGTAGTGACTCCTATCAAGAGAATTGCTGACACCTCAAAGGATATCGCCAGTGGCAACTATGATATCAAGTTGGCCGCCAGGACAAATGACGAGATCGGAGTACTCAGTGATTCCTTCAACCGCATGGCCGCTGATATCAGTACAAATATGAGAGTAATCAAAAAGAGTGAAGAAGATTACCGAAGGCTTGTTGAAAATGTAAATGATATTATTTACAAGGTTGCCATAGAGGATGACCCCTTTACCGGAAATGTGGAGTTTATGAGCATGAACACCCTCTCCCTTATAGGTTACAGGCCGGAAGAATTCATGAAAGATCCCGGACTCTGGTTCAGTATAATTTACCCGGACGACATTCCCGCTATAGTTGATATTACAAAAAAAATATTTGACAGTCATAAGGCTGATGTTCGGGTGTACCGTCTCATGCATAAAGAAACAAAGAAATACTTATGGTTTGAAGATAAGGTTGTACCCATCTTAAATGATAAAGGGAAGATAGTAGCTCTTCATGGGGTAGCCAGAGATATAACAGATCGTAAACTAACGGAAGAGAAGGACCAGGCAGCACGT
>MHEI01000094.1:5132-7475 GCA_001805165.1 Nitrospirae bacterium RBG_16_43_11
AGCAGGCTGCCGTAGTTAAACTTGCTACCACAGTTCCCTTACTGACGGATAGTCTTAATAGTGCGCTCCATTTTATTACAGAGGTTGCCGCAAAGACCCTGGATGTAGAACGGGTATTTGTATTTTTCTTGAGTGAAGACAGAAAAGAATTGAAAGGCCTTGACCAATTTGAGAAAACATCCGGTACCCACTCAAGTGGGACTATCCTTAACATAGACCAGCATGAGGATTTTCTAGCTGCCATTGAAAAAGAGAGGGTCATTGCTTCATACGATGCTCAGACTGATTTGAGAATAAGTGAGTTAAATAATGAATATCTAATTCCATTTGGTATTGTATCGAAGCTTGTTGTACCTGTCCGCCTATCCGGCAGACTTGCGGGTATCCTATGCATTGGGCAGATAAGAGAGAAGCGAAAGTGGGCTCCGGATGAGGAAGCCTTTGCATCTGAGGTGGGCGACCTCGTAGCCCAGGCATTTATACAAATAGAGCGCAAACGGGATGAGACCGAGTTAAGAAGGCTTTCTGCCGGTATTGAACACAGTGTTAATGTTATCTATATAACAGACCCTGATGGCAATATCGAATATGTAAACCCCCAGTTCGAGCAATTAACCGGATACTCAAAGAAGGAGGCAATAGGTCAGAATCCACGGATACTCATGTCGGGAGAAACAACTGCAATGCAGTACGATGAATTATGGAGGACCATTACTGGAGGAAATATCTGGAGAGGTGTATTTAAAAATAAAAAGAAGAATGGAGAGTACTTCTGGGTCAACACTATAATCTCCCCCGTTAAAAATGAGAAAGGGGATATTATCAATTTCCTTTCGATTCAGGAAGATGTTACTGAGAAGATAGAGGCTGAAGAGAGAATAAGACAACTCACATCATACGATGCGCTGACAGATCTTGTAAATCGAACACACTTTCTTAGTATGCTGAATAGGTGGATTTCCCACGCTAAAAACGCAAATGAAACCGGTGTTCTCCTCCTGATTGACCTGGACCAGTTCAGATTTATTAATGATTTATACGGACATAAAGCGGGAGATGGAACATTATTTACAGTCGCAAAATTGTTGCAATATATAATTAATGATATTGACAAATTCCCTATTGGTCAAAGAGGAAAAGAAAGCATCGTAGCCTATTTTGCGAGTGATGAATTTGTAATTTTATTACCTCAAAGGGATGAAAGTGAAGGGTTAAATGCCGCAGAAGAAATAAGAAAGAGATTGGAGGGGTTCCACTTCCTTGGATTGACGGGCCGGCTAACTGCCAGTATCGGTATTGTCTCATACCCCAAACATGGGCATACAACGAGTGAACTACTTAAATACGCCGATATCGCGATGTCCCGGGCAAAGAATATGGGGGGGAATAGATGCCGCATCTTCGATCCCACAGATCATGATTTAGAGCATATCCACTCAAATCTCGAATGGAAGGAGTTTATACTTAAGGCCATTGAAGATGACCGTTTTGAGCCATGGTTCCAGCCCATTTTAGATCTCAGTAATAATAAGGTTTGCCACTATGAGGCACTCGCGAGAATACGTAACGAAGATGGGACGATAGTTTCTCCTGGAACATTTATAGAGGTAGCCGACAGATTCAAGATCACCGGCTTAATAGACAAGGTAATCATAGAAAAAGCAATGAGGCTTCAAGCGGAGAAAAGTCGCCAGGGGGATATTATAACTCTTAGCATAAACCTGTCTGGCAGGGACCTCGGAAATGAAGGGTTCTTATCCTTTATTCAATCCAAGATAAATGAGACAGGCGCTGACCCTGACCATCTTATTTTTGAGATAACGGAAACAGCGGCAGTCCATAATATGGACAATGCTATCAAATTTATCAAGGCAGTTAAAGATATGGGGTGCCATTTTGCACTCGATGATTTCGGGGTAGGTTTCAGCTCATTTCTATATTTAAAGATGATGGACGTGGATTATATAAAAATAGACGGAGCCTTTGTAAAAAAACTTTATGCGAGTCCTACAGACCAGCTTTTTGTTAAGTCCATCATAAATGTTGCAAAGGGAATGGGCATTAAGACCATAGCAGAATTTGTTGAGACTAAGGAGACTCTGGACCTTCTTAGAGAATACGGGGCAGATTTCGTCCAGGGATATTTCAGTGGCAAACCAGCACCTTTTGGTTTCGAGGAAATGACTGCACCAGGATAGGTTACTCGTCCAATATATCTCTTACCTTGTTTAATAATTCACCTGCATTGAATGGTTTTTGTAATAGCGGGAGGTCTGCTGCCTTGATCATCTGGAGTCCTATCATGTCTGCCGTATAACCTGACATAAACATGACTTTTATGCC
>MHEI01000095.1 GCA_001805165.1 Nitrospirae bacterium RBG_16_43_11
ACCGAGGTCATGCCGGAGGAATTACTACTGTTAGAAAATGAATACCTGGCAAGAGCGACAGCTATAACTGTCAGGAAGACCGGGGCAGATAATTATGAACCTGGACGAGAGATGGTAAATGATGCACTGATGCTTACAGTAGTAGTGCCTGTAATGGCTGATCATAATGTTGTCGGGGCAATAATTACTGGCGACATAATGAACAATGACAACTTCATTCCCGATACAATCTCTTCAAAGATCCGTGATTCAGTGGTTACAATAACCCAAAATGGAGTCAGAATAGCTACAACCGTAATGGCTGTGAGTAACGGGAAGGCAATTGGGACATTACTTTCTTCCAGGATAATGTCATATCTGAATCAAGGCAAAAGTTTCAGGGGCGATGCCCTGATAGATGGGAAAAACTTCATAACCGCCTTTGACCCTATAAAAGATATCAAGGGCAATACCATTGGTTCTCTGTTTATCGGGGTGCCTGAATCCAAGTTTACAGATCTCCACAGGGAAAACCTGTATAACATTTTATGGGCTCTTGCAGCCGGTATACTATTTGCCGGTGGATCTGCGATCATAGGAAGTGCACTTCTTGTCCGCCCCCTTAATACGCTGGTTCAAAAGGCCTCCGAGATTGGCTCAGGAAACCTGGATATAGAGATATCCTTTCAAACTGACGAAAAAACAGATGATGAGGTATCAATACTTGCAAGGTCATTTAAATACATGCTGACTGGTTTGAAGGAGCGGAGCAGGGACCGTGAAATGCATCTCTCAGAACTACAGAAAAAGTCATTGGTGATTTCTACTGTCAATGAGAAGCTCCTTGCAACTAACCAGGAGCTTGAAGTTTCTCTGGAAGAGGCCCAGTCCCAGCAGGAAGAGCTTGAGTCTGCGAATGAGGAGCTTATCATATTAAATGAAGAGCTTGAAAAGAAGTCGAATGACCTGTTTGACGCCAATATGAAAATCACGCAGGATGAAGAGAAATTAAAGCTGGCCAAGGATAAACTACAACTCATTTATGATGGAATAAATGATTATATATTTCTCCTTGAACCTGATTGTACTATTGTAGAGGTCAACAAGGCATTTCTTGACAAATACGGATACAAAGAACGGGAAGTAATTGGTAAAAAGTGCTACAACCTTATTTATGGATGCAGTGATATTGAAAACGAGTGTGATGTATCCAAGGGCGCCAACATTGAAACACCATACAGGCACCGCACCTCCACAAAGGACAAGAGGATTGTAGAGAGATACGTCTTCCCCATACATGACAGCAGAGGTTATCTGGTCAACAGGATTGAGTATGTAAGAGACATTACGGAGGAAATAACCCTGCGGGAACAGCTTGCCCAGGCCGAAAAACTCTCATCACTCGGCGAAATATTGTCAGGAATAGCTCACGAACTGAATAACCCGCTGACTGGGGTACTCGGATACTGTGAACTCCTGCAGGAGACGTCGCAGGATAAGAGCATAAAAGAGCAGCTCGAAAAGATTAATGATGCGGCTGTCAGGTGTAAAAAGATCATTGAAAACCTCCTGAGCTTTGCCAGACAGCGCAAGATTGAAAAAACCCAGTGCGATTTAAACGATATTATTAAACGGACACTGGAACTGAAGGCATATCAACTGCGAATGGATAACATAGAGGTCTTTACGGATCTTTACCCCCATCTGCCATTCACAATGGCAGATGCGTACTCTATGCAGCAGGTCTTCCTTAATCTGATTAATAACGCCCATATTGCCATGGCAGATTCGAAAAGGCATGGGATTCTTTCCATTAAATCCGAACATGTAAATGGGATTATAAGGATTATATTTTCTGATACAGGGGTTGGCATCAGCGAAGAGAACCTCTCTAAAATCTTTAATCCGTTCTTTTCCACCAGGGAGGTTGGAAAAGGTACAGGGCTTGGGTTGAGTATCTCATACGGAATCATTCAAGAACACAACGGAAAGATTTATGCTGCAAGCAAACCAGATTCAGGTACATCCTTTTTTATCGAACTCCCCATTGGTCCTCAACAAGCAATTAATGTGTCTCCGTCAGCAGAAATAACCGGACACAACAATGACCCGGCGCTGTTTCAGACAAAAAAGAAGGCCATACTGGTAGTAGAGGATGAGTCTACTATCGCTGACATCGTAAAGACAGTTTTAGAGGGTATCGGTTTTGAGGCTGATACAGAAGAGAATGCATTATCAGCTATTGACAAATTACACCACAAAGATTATGACCTTATTATAAGTGACATGAGAATGCCTGACATGGACGGTAAGGGTCTGTTCCGGGTATTGCAAAAGAGTAAACCCGAAATGTTAGACAGGATAATTTTTATCACTGGAGATTTGGTAAATCCGGATACTAAAAAGTTCTTTGATGAATATAAATGTAAATTCCTCGCAAAACCTTTTACCCCAACTGACATAAAAAAACTTGTTTCAGATTTCTTTGCATGTGATTATGACGGAGGCGGGGTTGCCTGAGACAATGAAGGCCATACTCAAGGTTGGACCTCATCCCGGACTTGAGCTGGCGCCTGTAAGTATCCCCTCTGTTCACGATGATGAGGTACTTATAAAGACAAAGGCAGTGTCTGTCTGCGGAACTGACCTCCATATCTATAAATGGAACGACTGGGCACAGATGCGTATAAAGAGACTCCCGCTTATCCTGGGACATGAGTTTGCCGGTGAGGTAGCAGAGGTTGGAAGGTCAGTTAAGCATATTTCTGCTGGTGATTATGTATCGGCAGACAGTCATGTCGTGTGCGGCAGATGCCTCCAGTGCAGGATAGGACAACAGCATATATGCAATAATCTTGAGATACTTGGTGTGGACAGGGATGGCTGTTTTGCGGAGTACGTGGCCATACCTGCAAGAGGGGTATGGAAAAACGATCCTGGTGTACCAACCGAATATGCCTCAGTGCAGGACCCCCTGGGTAATGCCGTATATTGTACGCTTGTTGAACCGGTAGCAGGAAAATCCGTATTAATAGTTGGCGACGGTCCAATAGGGCTTTTCTCTGCAGGCGTTGCGCGGGTTTCAGGTGCAAGCTGGGTCGGGCTAATCGGCCACCACCCATCACGGATGGATGTAGCAAAAAAGATGGGGGCTGATTCTCTGTTCCATGGTGATGACGATGACATAGAGCAGAGGATTATGGATATTACCGATGGAAATGGTATAGATGTCGTACTCGAAATGTCCGGGAGTGAAAAGGGACTGAAACAGGGTCTGATGCTTTTGAGAAAAGGGGGGAGGATATCTTTATTTGGGCTTTTTCCGGCGCCAGTACAGATTAACCTTACAAACCAGATAATATTCAAAGGGATTACCATGTATGGGATAAATGGCCGTATTATATTTGATACATGGGAGCGTATGCACAATCTGTTAAAGTCAGGCAGGCTTGATATATCTCCGGTGATTACTCACAGGCTGGCTTTTGATGACTATGAAAAGGCATTTGAGCTGCTGATGGAAAGACCGAAAAAGGCGGTGAAGGTAGTGCTGATGATGTAGAATAAAAAACTAATGTATTCGCTTATCAAACAACATCTTCAACATGAACTTGATTCTATAAAAGAGGCGGGGCTCTATAAGGAAGAACGCATCATTTCATCCCCTCAGGGTATCTTCATAGAGGTCAAAGGTAAACGCGTTCTTAATATGTGCGCAAATAACTATCTTGGCCTCTCAAACCATCCTGCAATAGTTGCCGCTGGTAAAGCCGCTCTTGACAGATGGGGTTATGGAATGTCGTCAGTCCGTTTCATCTGCGGGACGCAGGATATTCACAGGGAACTTGAGCATAGGCTCTCTTCATTTCTCAAAATGGAGGATACAATCCTCTACACATCCTGTTTTGATGCTAATACAGGCTTATTTGAAACACTTCTTGACGAGCGGGATGCAGTAATAAGCGATGAATTAAATCACGCATCTATTATAGACGGCATCAGATTGTGCAAGGCAAAGCGGCTTCGGTTCAAGCACATGGATATGAATGATCTTGAACTTAAATTAAAAGAGGCAGATGATTCCAGATTCCGAATGATTGCAACGGACGGCGTCTTTTCTATGGACGGAGATGTAGCGTCTTTGAGTGACATTTGTGTCCTGGCAGAAAGATATGATGCCATTGTAATGGTGGATGATTCTCATGCAACAGGCTTTTTAGGTCCTAATGGTAAGGGTTCAATAGAATATTGTGGTGTTGAGGGTAAGGTGGATATTATAACAAGCACACTTGGCAAGGCTATGGGCGGCGCAAGCGGCGGGTTTACGAGCAGTAAGAAGGAGATCGTCAGCTTCCTGCGCCAGAGATCAAGACCTTATCTGTTTTCCAATGCCCTTGCACCTATGGTGGTCGCAGGGACATTAGAGGCGCTTAACATAATAGCGGAGGGCGCAGAGATTCGTCATAAACTGATGGATAACACAGAGTACTTCAGGAAAGGCTTAATGAGTATGGGATTCAATGTTAGAGACGGGGTGCATCCAATTATACCTGTCATGCCTGGAGATGCAAAGATGGCAACAGGCATGGCGTCCTCCCTGTTTGAAGAAGGCATATACGTGGTCGGATTCAGTTATCCTGTGGTACCAAAGGGACAGGCACGAATAAGGGTGCAGATCTCTGCCGCTCATACCAGAGATAACCTGTATTTTGCACTGGATAAATTCAGGAAGGTGGGTAAGTCCCTGCAAATAATATAGTTAATTTTTTTTTGTCATTCCCGAAGTGTTTAATCGGGAATCAGGTTTTATCAGGATGTTTTTTAGAGCCAGCGGCGGAGAAGCCACCCTGCTGATTCACAGAAATGTGAAGTAAACCCCCTTGCAGACCAGCGCCAATCGGTCACCTCATCCGCCTGGGTTAAATCCTCAAGAAATTGATTCCGGAGCTTACGGCATAATAAGCTGTCCCTTGTTATCATATTCAGTTCATAGTTAAGAAAGAAGCTGCGGTAGTCGAAATTGGAGGAACCTACTGTACCCCACGAATTATCCACGACAATAGTCTTTGCATGCATAAGCCCTGGCTTGTATTCGTAAATGCGAACCCCTGCTTTCAAGACAGTTGAATATAGATGACGCCCTGCCCAGTGTGCCAATGGGATATTGGACTTTGCCGGGACAAGGATACGCACATCCACTCCACGGCCGGCTGAATCATTCAGCGCCTTCATCGTCCTGTTATCTGGGACAAAGTAGGGGGTAGTCAGGTAAATAAAGTGCTTGGCACAGGCAAGCATGGCAGTGATAAAACAATTCAAAAGATACCTGCATTCAGCAGAATTGTTAGGCACCAGTACACTTGTTGTACCTCCGTTCTCAGGCATAGCCCAGTGGACCCTGCCATCCCAGAATGCGTAAAACATCTCTGCAGCCTGCTGGGCAAGGGTATTTCCAAAACGGACATGTGCATCCCTCCATCGCTCCCTGCCAAAGATTGAATGTGAACTCTGGCGGTGAATATTGAACCCGCCTAAGTATGCATCTGATTTATCCACAACAAGTAATTTGCGGTGATGACGGCGATTATATCTGAGGGGGTCGAACCAGGACCAGCGATTAAACCACTTTACATGAACATTGTGCTCCCTTAAATATTTCCCTAACTTTAGCCCTCCTCTGAGAAGAGTACCCGCTGCATCAAGGTGGAGGAGGACTTCAAGCCCGGCACGGGCCTTCTCTGCCAAAGCCTCTGCAAATGTCCAACCCACTTCATCATTACCAAATATATAGCTTTCAAGGAGTATATTGTTCCTCGCATTTGAGATTGAACCAAGCATCGCTTCATAGAGTACATCACCTTCGGTAAAAAGGTGGAGGGAGTCACTGCCAGGCACCAATGCAGGGAGACACAGGCGTGGTTCAGAGTTGTAGAGCTGAATAAATTCAGCCTGTTTGTCGGAGGCAATACAATTGCCGGCTTTATCATTGTCCACTCGGAAATCCCACCCTATTCATCTCCTGTGCAGGACTTCCCTGGCAGCGACGACACCGGATACAGATGCCTGTATAAGCCCGCGGGTTAAACCTGCCCCATCACCAATAGCAAAGAGGTTGCTGATCTTTGTTTCAAAGTTATCGGTCAGTTTTATCCTTACTGAATAGAACTTGGCCTCCACGCCATAAAGCAGCGTATCTCTTGAATAAAGACCCGGCGTAAGCCTGTCCATAGCCTCAAGCATCTCTAAAATGTCGCAAAAATACCTGTAGGGGATAACAAAACTCAGGTCACCTGGAGTTGCATCCAGTGTAGGACTTACGGTCCCCCTGCTTATCCTCTCACGGGTAGAGCGTCTCCCCTGCAACAGGTCACCAAGTCTCTGAACAATAATTTCTCCGCCAAGAATATTTGCAAGCCTTGCTATATATTGCCCGTAGGCAATAGGTTCCTTAAAAGGTTCAGTAAACAAAGTGCTGACAAGTATGGCAAAGTTTGTATTATTTGACCGTTTCACTGAATAGCTATGCCCGTTAACAAGGCAGAGATCTCCATGATATTCACGCACAACTTCACCATATGGGTTCATACAAAAGGTCCTGACCTGATCATCAAATTGCCTGGAGTAAAATACCAATTTTGCCTCATATGCAAAATCTGTCAGCGATTTCATTATGGGGGCTGCTGTTTCTACCCTTACCCCTATATCCACAGGATTCGTCAAGGTCTCGAGACCAATCCGGCCTGCCTCCTTTTCAAGCCACTGTGCACCACTCCTGCCCGGGGCCAATATAACAAAATCTCCCATGATATCTTCGCCGGCATCCGTCCTTACACCTGTAACATGACCGTTTTCGTATAGGACTTCAGTAACCGCTGTATTAAACTTCAGCGTAACCCTACTCTCCATCCCGGATAGAAATCCTCCAAGTACCTCAGCACATTTGTCAGTGCCAAGGTGGCGTATAGGAAAGGGGATAAATCTGAGCCCATGAATTGCTGCAGTATCCCCGAGGTCTTTAATCTTCTCTGTCTCTGTCCCGTGCAATTCCTCAGGGGCGCCAAATTTCAAGTAGATACCATCCACATATTCTATGAATGATTTAAGTTCTTCCACCTGCAGGTAATCCTTTAAAAACCCTCCAACCTCCGGTGAGAGGTTCAGCTTACCGTCGCTGAAGGCACCGGCGCCTCCCCAGCCGCAGGACAGGACATCAGGCCTGTTGCTCTTTGCCATATGCACGCCTGCCATTGTCATCCTGACACGATCTTCAAGACTTGCCCCCTTATCAAGCATGAGGACTTTAATGTCCCTGTTTGAGGATACCAGTTCCCATGCAGAAAAAATCCCTGCCGGCCCTGTACCCACTACTATTACATCAAACTTTTCCATTATAAATAGGGACAGCGCCCAATTATTAAATGGGCGCTGTCCCTATTTAATAGTATCCAACCTTAGATTGTCAAGGTGGGCCTCATATGGTATCCTAATTAAGTATCCCGGGGAATAAGATGGATAAACTACATCAAATTGGATTGTTGTTCCTTAACTTCACTATCCTGAACGTTTTAGTTTCCCTGCTGTTCTTTTTAATTTCTTATGTCACAACAAAAGTCGTTTCATCCATGTACATTAAGAGCAGGTTATTTTTCGCATCACTTGTGGCGCCTCCTCTGTTTGCTTCATTTACCATTATTACCTCTTTTATACCCCCTGTCTTTGTTAAGCTCCATGACGGACCTATGCCTTGTCTGAATGAACCCTACTGTTATATATTCTCCTTCATCCCTGAATTTCCATTATTCAAATTGGCGCTGATAGCCGCAGTGATACTTGTTCTGATGTCAGCTCTCTATTCAATGGTATCTTTGGGGGGTTACTTCAGGATGCGTCGTGTAATAAGCGAACTTCCCGAACTTTCAACAGAAAATAACCTTTCAAATCCCCCCTTCCCCCCCTTTTCTAAAGGGTGGAATATAAGTCCCCCTTTGAAAAAGGGGGATATAGGGGGATTGTTCATGTCCATCCCCTTGAAGGGAAGGGTGTTGGGAGCGCAAAGATTGCAGATAAAGATCATAGATACACCACTCATGTTCAGTTTCGTCTTGGGATACCTGACAGGCATCATTGTTATATCAACAGGTGCTTTAAAGTCCCTTTCTCTTGGTGAGTTAAAATGCGTCTTTGCGCATGAGTCATCCCATTACAGAAGGAAGGATAATATTCTTAAAGGCTTGCTATTACTTTGCCGAAACATGTTGTTTGTGTTCCCTCATGTTCATATACTATTTAGATGGTGGAGAGAAGAGATAGAGTTGATAGGAGACGAGGCCGCTGTATTAAGAACAGGAAAACCGATGGATGTGGCCTCTGCTTTACTTAAAATGCAAATGGAGTCAGGCACTAACGTAAGCTGGAATGTTGATAAATTTGCAACAGGATTTATCACGTCAGTTAAGACTAATTCCATGACAAGAAGGGTTGAACGGTTAATAGCTATTTACGACTCAAAGATAACACCTGGAAATGTAAGGTTTAGTTTGATACCCTCAGAGATCGGAATGATTTCTGGTTTGACCTTCCTGTTTCCCCTGTTATTCGGCATGATATACGAGATTGACCCGCTGATACTGCACTGCTACCTCGAGAAACTGACATCAGTGTTGTAATCTCAGCAGTGTAACTAAACTGGACCCAGGTAAATAAGTGTTATGGATGGAATCTTAGGTTACTTAAATGCTGCTGACTATTTACCGGAGCTTGAAGGTAAGATTGCACTTGTAAAATCTGACTTTAATGTCCCGCTTATAAGCGGTGACAGCCACACTCCGAAGGTTGCAGACCCCTTCAGGATTCTTCAGGCAGCGCCATTTATCAAGGGGCTGATAAATGCAGGCGTTGTCCCCCTTTTAGTAACACATCTGGACAGGCCAAAAGGGTATAACCCATCACTGACATTAGACCCTATATCAGGACAGATCTCAGCGGCTATAGGAAAAAGCGTGGAGATTATAAGATTCGACCCTGAACAACAGATGTTTAATTCAAAACAATTTAATCCGGATTATATCAGAGGTCTATTTAAAGATGGGGTTGTATCCATGCTCGATAATATCAGGTTTCATACAGACGAGACAAAAAACCGTGATGTCCTTGCAAAAGCATTAGTTTCAGTAGTAGATGTAAGTATCCAGAACTCTTTCGGAACAGCCCATAGAAAAGAGACTACCTCAAACAGGATACATGAGTTTATACCCGGCTTAGCAGGGAGTCTGCTCGTAGATGAGATTGAATCACATGCCAAAACCAAGAGGCCCGGCTCCCCCTATGTAGTTATAGTAGGAGGTGACAAGGTGGAAGACAGCCTTCAGCTTATGAGGGCAATAGTCAGGGCAGAAAAGACAACTCACTGGAGCAATATGTTCAATCCTGAGCTTAACCTGCAGATAGGTGAGCGGCTTGTGGACTACGTCCTTGTGGGAGGTCACCTGATGTATGCATTCGTGTACGCACAATTAACCATGTTGAAAGAGGAGGATCTCAGGGGACTGCCCGGCGATATTAAAAAGAACCTTAGGGGGCTGCGGGAAGTAAGGCTGAAGGGATATGAGTCTTCTGAAGAAGGTGGTTATCAATACGATACGGAAGAGATAAATCTCGCACAGGGACTGTTAAGACTG
>MHEI01000096.1:0-515 GCA_001805165.1 Nitrospirae bacterium RBG_16_43_11
ATCCTGAGTCTATACTGACGACTGTGGGGAAAGACCTGTTAAGGAATTTTATAAAATTATAATTATGATCAAGGAAGCTATTACAAAACTCGTAGACGGTGCAAATTTGACAGAGACGGAATCTGAGGCTGTCATGGAGGAGATCATGACCGGCCAGGCCACGCCGGCACAGATTGCCTCATATCTTACCGCCCTCAGGATGAAGGGTGAGACAGTTGAGGAGATTACAGGCGCTGCAATAGTGATGAGGAATAAGGCTGCAAGGATCAGGGTTAACGACCCTGATGCAGTTGATACCTGCGGAACTGGTGGAGACCGCCTGCATACATTTAATATTTCCACAACAGCGGCATTTGTAGTAGCTGGATCAGGTGTAACGGTAGCAAAGCATGGCAACCGTTCTGTTTCCAGCATGTGCGGCAGTGCAGACGTGTTGAGGGCACTTGGCGTAAATATAGATATACCGCCGGAGAGGGTTGAGAAGTGCATCAATGAGATAGGGATAGGCTTTTTGT
>MHEI01000096.1:548-2442 GCA_001805165.1 Nitrospirae bacterium RBG_16_43_11
CAGCAGCCCCGAGGCAGGAGATAGGTATCCGGACTATGTTCAATATACTTGGCCCTCTGACTAATCCTGCAGGCGCTGCCCGTCAGTTGATTGGTGTGTATTCAGCACATCTCACCGATATATTGGCACAAGTGTTATTAAACCTTGGCGCCAGGCACTGCCTTGTAGTTCATGGAAGTGATGGCCTGGATGAGATAACAACAACAGGTGAAACGATAGTGAGTGAGGGTAAGGCGGGTGAAGTGAAGACATACTCTATCCGGCCTTCTGATTTTGGTATGAGTACATCAACAGTGGAAGACCTTAGAGGCGGCAGCGCTGAGGAAAATGCCCGCATCGTGGTGCAGATATTAGAAGGAGAGAAAGGACCAAAAAGGGACGTAGTGCTTCTCAATGCAGCAGCAGGTATCCTTGTGTCCGGTAAGGTAAGTGATTTCAGTCATGCCATTATAGAGGCTGAGAAGTCTATTGTCGCCGGGGCTGCTCTGGCAAAACTTGAGACGTTGAAGAGGATGACCAATCAGGGGATTTAGCGGGCAGGAAGAAGCTATGGAAGGTTTGTTAGCAAAGATCATTGAGCGTAAGAGGAAAGACCTGGCGCAGGTGAGGGCCAATCTGCCTCTCAGGGAATTAATGGCCGGCATTCGTGATGTGGAACCGCCGCGTGATTTCTTTAAGGCTGTTTCAAGCATAGAGAGCCGCCATATAAATCTCATCGCAGAGATTAAAAAGAAGTCGCCTGTAAAGGGTGTATTGATAGAAGACCTGAAGGTTGATGACCTTGCAAAGAGATATGAGGGTGCAGGGGCGTCAGCTATCTCAGTGATCACAGAGGAAAATTACTTTTCCGGCAATCCGGAGTATATAGGAGCAGTTAAGAAGGCCGCAAAGATCCCTGTATTGAGGAAGGATTTCCTGATTGATGAGTATCACATATATGAAGCGAGGTATCTTGGGGCAGATGCATTGCTCCTTATTGCGGCTATATTAGAGCAGTCTGCTCTTTCAGATTTCATCTCACTGTCATCAGAGCTTGGCATGCCGGCCCTTGTAGAGGTTCATAACGAGCGTGAGATTGAAAAGGCGCTTAAGGCAAAGGCTGAGATAGTAGGCATAAACAACAGGGACCTCACAACTTTTAATGTTGATATAAATACGACTTTCAGGGTAATAAAAGAGGTGCCGCAAGGAAAAGTTATAGTGAGTGAGAGCGGGATAAACAATAGTGATGATGTAAAGATGTTAAGAGATGCGGGAGTCCATGCTATCCTTGTAGGTGAGTCAATTGTTACAGCTAAGGATGTTGGGAAGAAGATACAGGAACTTATAGGGGAGTAGGGTGGGTATGGTAAAAGTAAAAATCTGTGGAATTACCAACTTGGAAGATGCGCAGGCAGCGGCTGAGGCTGGGGCTGATGCACTTGGTTTTGTGTTCTATCCTGACAGTCCAAGATTTATTGACCCCGGGAAGGCCCGTGCTATAATAGCCAAACTGCCGGTATTTATTACCTCCGTAGGTGTCTTTGTAGATGAGAGCGAGGACCTTATAAGGCGTATTATCCGGGAGGGGGGCATCCAGATATTGCAATTCCACGGTTCGGAATCTCCGGTTCTCTGTACAAGATTCAGGGAGAAGGTTATAAAGGCAATCAGGATTAAGGATGAAGAGAGCATCAGTGAAATGCAGATGTATGACGTTGACACTTTTCTCCTGGATACTTACCTTGATTGTGCTAAAGGCGGGACAGGGAAGACCTTCAACTGGAAATACGCTGAGATGGCTAAAAAAAATGGCAGGATTATCTTGTCAGGAGGACTCAATCCATCTAATATTGGAAATGCAGTCAGGAAGCTTAAGCCTTACGGGGTTGATGTATCCAGCGGCGTTGAGATA
>MHEI01000096.1:2484-3789 GCA_001805165.1 Nitrospirae bacterium RBG_16_43_11
AGAGAGGCTAAGAAATATGATGTTGCCAAATAGTGATGGACACTTTGGAATATACGGCGGGAAGTTTGTTCCGGAGACACTTATGCCCGCATTACAAGATCTGGAAGATGTCTACTTAAAGGCGAAAGATGACCCTGCATTTAATAAGGAACTCGACTATTACCTTAAGCAGTTTGTTGGCAGGCCGACATCTCTCTTTTTTGCGGAGAGACTTACTAAACAGTTAAAAGGGGCCAAGGTATATCTGAAGCGTGAAGACCTGTGCCATACAGGCGCGCATAAGATAAATAATACGATAGGACAGGCTTTATTGACAAGGCGAATGGGGAAACGCCGTATAATAGCAGAGACAGGAGCCGGTCAGCACGGGGTTGCAACTGCTACAGTCGCAGCCATGTTTGGTCTTGAGTGCGAGATATACATGGGGACAGAGGATATGGAGCGGCAGTCACTGAATGTCTTCAGGATGAGGCTTCTCGGTGCAAAGGTGACTCCTGTTGATAACGGGAGTAAAACACTTAAAGATGCGATAAGTGAGGCGATGAGAGACTGGACTACAAATGTGCGCACAACCCATTATATCCTTGGTTCTGTGCTCGGAGCCCATCCTTATCCCATGATGATAAGGGACTTCCAGTCTGTGATAGGGACAGAGGCAAGGGAGCAGATAATCGAGGCAGAAGGGAGGCTGCCTGACTATCTTGTTGCCTGTGTAGGCGGAGGGAGTAATGCCATAGGACTCTTCTATCCATTTATTAATGACTCTGCTATAAAAATGGTCGGAGTTGAGGCAGGAGGATTTGGTATTAAGTCAGGTAAACATGCCGCGAGATTTGCAACCGGCTCTGTTGGTGTATTTCAGGGCACTAAGACATACCTTTTGCAGGATAAGGATGGTCAGATAAAGGTTACCCATTCGGTATCCGCAGGTCTTGATTACTCTGCGGTAGGACCTGAGCATAGTTTTTACAAGGATATGGATAGGATTAAGTATACTTACGCTACAGACAAGGAAGCACTCAGTGCATTTTCTCTGCTGAGTCAGATAGAGGGGATAATGCCGGCGCTGGAAAGCGCCCATGCAATTTCATATGTGACAAAGTTAGCGCCGACACTGCCGGAGGATAGCATAATCATAGTGAATCTGTCAGGACGTGGTGATAAGGACGTTCAGCAAGTGGCAAGTATTTTAGGTGGCAGGTAACGCAAAATGGGAAGAATCGAAGAGACATTTGCAAAACTGAAGTCAAATAATGAGAAGGCCCTCATTACGTATATCATGGCTGGAGATCCGGACCTTCAGAC
>MHEI01000096.1:3879-7229 GCA_001805165.1 Nitrospirae bacterium RBG_16_43_11
CACTATTCAGCGTGCCTCTGATCGTGCTCTGAAATCAAAGACTACGCTTAAAAAGGTCATGTCACTTGTTAAAAGGGTAAGGAAAAAGGTCGCTGTCCCCATTATTGTTATGACCTACTACAATATTATTTTACAGTACGGGTTAAAGAGATTTACTGCCGACGCTGCCTTGTCAGGGATAGATGGCGCTATAATACCTGATCTTCCTCCTGAAGAGGCTGCGGAGTTTATCAGTTATGCAAGAAAATCGGGTCTCGACACAGTATTTCTTCTTGCACCAACCAGCACTGAAGAGAGGATAAAGAAGGTAACAGCAGCTTCCACAGGCTTTGTGTATTATGTATCCATGACAGGAATAACAGGGGCAAAACTCGCTAATCTCAGCGAAATAAAGAATATGATTCCTGAGATACAGCAACATACTGATCTGCCTGTAGCCGTAGGTTTCGGCATCTCCCGTCCTGAAGAGGCAGGAAAGATATCACGTTGGGCAGATGGCGTTATAGTAGGGAGCGCCCTTGTCAGACTCATTGAGGAGAGCAGGGGGAAGAAGCAGATGCTTTCTAAGGTTGATAAGTTTATAAGTTCATTGAAAGAGGCACTGGGATAAACATGGCCTGGTTTAAAAAAGAAGACATAAAAAAAATAAAGATACCGGAAGGGCTCTGGATAAAGTGCAACTACTGCCGGGAGATCATCTACAGGAAGGAAGTAGAGAAAAGCTCCATGGTATGTCCCAAGTGTAAATATCACTTCTACATATCTATTGAAGACCGTATAGCCATCATGCTTGATGAAGGGAGTTTCCATGAACTGGACAAATCTATCTATTCTCTTGATCCCCTGGAATTTAAAGACTCAGTTAAGTATAAAGACAGGATCAAGAACTATCAGAAGTCTACAGGTTATGCTGATGCCTTCGTCTATGGAGAGGCTAAAATCAATGATTCCCCTGTCGTTATTGGCATCTTTAATTTTAAGTTTATGGGCGGGAGCATGGGGTCTGTAGTTGGGGAAAAGATATTGCGTGCAACAGAGACTTCTATGAACAAAAAACTTCCCCTTATAATAGTATCCGCATCCGGCGGGGCGAGGATGCAGGAAGGGATTCTATCGCTTATGCAGATGGCAAAGACCAGCGCCGCTATATCGCGTCTCTCGGAAATGGGTGTCCCGTATATATCTATTTTAACGGATCCTACATTTGGAGGTGTTACTGCAAGCTTTGCCATGCTCGGGGATATAATAATTGCAGAGCCAAAGGCCCTTATCGGTTTTGCAGGCCCAAGGGTTGTGGAACAGACTATCAAACAGCAGCTCCCTGAGGGTTTTCAGCGGGCAGAGTTTCTCCTTGAGCATGGAATGATAGATATGATCGTAGAGAGGAAAAGACTTAAAGAGACTTTAGCTAAGGTAATTAATTTTTTCAGCCCATCCTAAGAGAGAGATGAACGAAATATCTTATTTATATTCTCTCCAGCAATTTGGTATCAAATTAGGACTCTCAAATATCAAAGAGTTATGTGCCATCCTTAACAATCCGCAGGATAAGATAAAGAGTGTCCATGTTGGTGGAACCAACGGCAAGGGTTCCACTGCGGTGATCCTTTCGTCAATTTTGAGAGAAGCAGGTTACAAGGTCGGTCTTTATACCTCACCGCACCTGACAGATTTTACTGAGAGGATCAGGATCAATAATATTCCAATATCCGAAGATAAGGCGTTGTTTCTCACAAGGTATATAAGGGAGAGGATAGGAGATAAAGACATAACTCCTACCTTCTTTGAGTTTACAACTGCCCTTGCACTTTATTACTTCGCAGAGGAGTGTGTTGATATTGCTATAATGGAAGTGGGAATGGGCGGGAGACTGGATGCTACAAATATAATCGCCCCTCTGATATCTATAGTAACGAATATAGAGTATGACCATACTGAACATCTTGGTAAATCTCTGGAGGAGATAGCAGGGGAGAAGTGCGGAATAATAAAGCGTGGTGTTCCGGTTATTTCATCAGAGACAAAGCCAGGCATATTTTCTATTATAGAGAATAGCGCTAAAGAAGCAGGAAGTCCGGCGTATGGATATGGCAGAGACTTCGTTGTTGAATCTCTTGAACTTGATCAATATCACAGCAGATTTTATTATAGTGGTCTCAATTACAGGTGTCTGCTTCTTGAGACCTTGCTTTTGGGAAGGCACCAGATGTTTAACATGGGGACAGCCCTGTATGCAACAGAACTTTTAACAGGGATGGGATTTGATGTTTCAGGGCAACATATAGAGAACGGGGTGCACGACGTTACATGGCCGGGCAGGCTTGAAACATTGCCGGGAAATCCTTCTGTATTGCTTGATGGCGCCCATAACCATGCCGCTTCAATCGTCCTGCGGGAATTTATAGAAGATGTCGTAAAAAAAGATAGCCGGGAAAAGAAAATAGTCCTGATATTCGGGGCCTTAAAGGATAAGGATGTCAAATCAATGTTGCAGGAGTTGATACCCTGTGTGTCGGAAATAATATTAACAAGACCAGATACGGACAGGGGATTTCAGGTGGAAGAACTCAAAAAAATAACAGAGAAGTTTGGCAGAGAGCCTTATATGGCGAAGAGTGTTGCTGAGGCTTTGACGATTGCTTACAATATAACATCTGCTTCAGATATGATAGTTATCACAGGGTCCTTATATTTAGTGGGTGAGGCACGTACCCTTCTTTCCCGCGGATTAGTGAGTGGATGAGGAGATGAGGAAATGGAATAGTTCCCTTTTTGTTTTCATCTGTCTCTCGCTTATTACCGCAGCATCTTCCTTTGCTGAAGTCCCTCCAACAAAGATAACGGCAGACACCCTTGAATACACAGGTGGTATCTATACTGCTAAAGGGAATGTCGTTATAAACCAGGGAAACAGGATCCTTAAATCATCTGAGGTTACGCTTGATAAAAATAGCGGAGAGCTAAGGGCTTCCGGCAATGTGGAGCTTGAGGATGGTGATAATCATCTCTCATCCAATAACCTTCTCATCAATATAAGGACATCCTTTACAAGCATTGATTATGGAAAGATGTTCATAAAGGAGGATAATTACCATATTGAAGGTGAAAAGATAGAGAGGTTGTCTGAAGACAGATACAGGATAAAAAAGGCGACATTCACTACCTGCGATGGAGACCCTCCATGCTGGAGGTTTAAAGGCAAGAACATAAATATACATTTGAATCACTTTTTTACTGCACGGAACGTATCATTGTCAGTGAAGAATATTCCTGTCCTCTATCTCCCGTATATAGCCCTTCCTATTGTACAGGAGAGACAGACGGGGTTATTGATACCACGTATCGGTTAC
>MHEI01000097.1 GCA_001805165.1 Nitrospirae bacterium RBG_16_43_11
AATATCTCCTTAGTATCATTTATTGGATTACCCCTGGAAAGCCTGTATGCCTTTGCAAGGAGTTCACCGTCTTTATTAAGCATAACGCCCTTTGTAGATGTGGACCCGCCATCTATGCCTATGTAGCCGGACACTATTTCCCCATGAGAAAAGTTTGGCGGGGTAAAGGGTTCTTTCTTAAATTCTGTCAGAAATATCTCAAGCTCTTCATTGTTTGCCGCAAGTCCGGTCGCAGTTGCCCGCGCATTGGATTTTTTATGGCCACCTGATATATACTCTTCTAATTCCTTCGTTCCCTTATACCTTCCAACTGAATCATCCTCACTCTTTCCATAGATTACAGATCCGATAGCTGCATAAAACTGGGCATTAGCCGGAACGTATATCAGATCCTCCGGTCTTTTGCCGTCAGGCAGAGTTATACCCCTCTCTTCCCACATCTTCGGGATATGATGTGTCCATGCCTCCTGCAATGCCGGTATAAAGGCATTTGGACCGCCCAGAAGGAGGACATGATGCCTCAATGTATTGCCCCTTGTGAGTACGCTCAAGTTCTGCTGTACGATGGCCTCAAAGAGAGAGGCCATTAATTCTTCTGAAGGGATTCCCTGTTTCTGGAGTCCATTGATGTCAGTCTCGGCAAAGACGCCGCACTTGCCCGCAACAGGATGTAATCTTGTGCCTGTGTACCGCAGACTGCTTATATCATTATGAGAGATATTCAGTTTGGATGCTATTTTATCAATTACAGCTCCGGTTCCTCCGGCGCACTTGTCATTCATGCTGGATAGTTTTCTCTTGCCTCCATTGGGGTCCTGGATCCATATGATGATCTTTGCATCCTGCCCGCCCAGTTCTATAACTGAGCCTGCCTCTGGATGGAATTTTTCCACTGCAAGAGAGACAGCATTCACCTCCTGAACAAATTTCGCCCCTATAAAATCTGCTGGTGTCCTTCCGCCGCTTCCTGTAATGAAGACACGGAACCGGTCAGATTGGTCTTTGAATTCGTTTTCGATTGACCGGAGAAATTCGAGAACCTTATGCAGTTGTCTCGTTTCGTGACGTTGATAGTCATACCATAGTATGTTGTCTGTAGCGGCATCAATGACCACGGCCTTCACCGTAGTCGAGCCGACATCAAGTCCAACGAAGAGGTCATTTTTATTTGAAGGATAATTGCTCATATGGAGTTAGTAACGGCAGTTGATGTGCGAGTAGACTGACATGTCAGTCTACTGCGAGTTTACAGAATGAAAGGATGGTAGTCAAGAGTTATTTTTCAGCGGCAGCTTTGGATTTTTCAGGCCATATAAGCCGAAGTTGATGAGTTCGTCTGCTATAGTACTTATATCGTGTTTTCCATTCCGGCTTAACGTAATATATTCAATGACTTCTTTAATAATACCAAGTATACAGTACGAGATTAATTTTGAGTTGCACTCCCGGACAAGGCCCATTTTTATTCCCAGCCTGATAGCCTCTTCGATCCTGTATGCCCAGTTGTTATAAAATTCCGTAATCTTCTGATCTAATTCTGAATCAAGACCGGTGGCGTGACGGAGCAATATCCTTGTCAGTTCGGGGTTTTCAACAAAAAGGGTCAGCACCCGTATCAGATTGGCCTTGAGCTGGTCTATAGGATTGGGAAGACCTTGCCCCACCTCTATTTTCTTTATGCAGTGGTCAAGCTCAACAATGAGATTGTCAAGAACGCTGTCGAATATCTGCCGCTTATTTTCAAAATAGAGGTAAAAAGTACCGCGGGCAATGCCGGCTTTCTCTATAATGTCAGAAATGCTTGTGTCGTGATAGCCCTTATGTGAGAATGCCGAGATGGCTGCATGGAGTATTTCCTCTCTGCGGTTTTTTTTGAGCAAGTTCAATGTCCTGCTATCGTCAATCTTCCGATCTTAACAGTTGGTGAGCATATCTTCTGTCTGAAATCGAGGTCATTGCCGACCATCTCTATCTGCATGAGCATATCTTTAAGGTTTCCGGCTATTGTTATTTCTTCAACAGGATATGTCAGCTCACCCTTTTCTATCCATATTCCTGAAGCGCCCCGTGAGTAATCACCTGTTACAGGATTAAATCCAAAACCTATAAGGTCAGTAACATACAGCCCTGATTCTACTGATTTTATTATTTCATCAGGTGAATATTGTCCGGCAGAGAGATAGAAGTTTGTAGGCGCTGCAACAGGAGGGTCGCCTGCCCCCCGTGAGGCATTTCCGGTAGAGGCCAAGCCCAGCTTTCTTGCAGAGTATGAGTCTAAGAGATAGTTTGTTAAAATCCCCTTTTCTACAACAACTGTCTTCCTTGAAGGAATGCCTTCACCATCAAAAGGCTTTGACCCGATCCCCCATGGAATTGTCCCGTCGTCATATATAGCTACATCAGCAGAGGCTATCTGTTTATTCAACATATTGACAAGAAATGATGCACCTTTGTAGATAGAATATCCGGACAGTGCCGTGCAAAGATTACTGAGGAGGGTTGAGGCAGTTTCCTGGTCAAATACAACCGGTGTCTGTTGCGTATGAATCTTTCTTGCCCCCAGCCGGCGAATAGTCCGTTTTGCAGCAAGTTCTCCGACATCCTCCGGTTTATCAAGATTCCTGAAGCGTCTTGCCGTTGAATACCAGTAATCACGCTGCATAAGCCCTTCCACAGAAGCAATCGGTGTGGCTGATATCGAGAACATTGAAGTCCTGTATTCTCCGGATAGATTATTCGTGCTTGCATAAATAACATGCGCGTATCTTTTACTGCAGTTCCCTCCGTCTGAATTAGTTATTCTGCTGTCATATTTTAATGCCGCAGACTCTGCTGCTTTTGCCATTTCTATCATCTCTTCGCCGGTTACCTGATGAACCGATTCATCATATACCTCAATATCCCTGACCTTCATGCTATACTGGGGTAATGGCAGGCCTGCAAATTCATCATGGGCAGTTACCTTTGCTATACCGCATGTATCTGTTATGAGCTTATCCAGGGACTCCGGCGTGATATCTGAAGTTGAAGTTATCGCGCTCTTCTTACCGAAAAAAAGCCTCAATCCAAGGGTCTTGTATTGAGAGTCAGTGATCTTATCAATGGATGAAAGTCGCACCTGAACGGATGAGGACCTGCCATCCACGATGATTATATCACCGTCCGTTGCCCCTTTTTTCTTTGCCTTATCCAGAATATCCTGGGCTACTTCAATAGTAATTTCCATATTCCGCACTCAAACAGTTCCTCCCACCGTCATCCCATCTATCTTGATTGTAGGCATTCCAACGCCAACCGGGACTGATTGACCGTCTTTACCACACGTACCGATTCCGGTATCGAGCTCTAAGTCATTACCAACCATGGATACCTTTTTGAGTACATCAGGCCCATTGCCGATCAGGGTTGCACCTCTCACAGGTGTGGTGACCTTCCCATCCTCTATAAGATATGCCTCGCTTGCAGTGAAGACAAATTTGCCATTTGTTATATCCACCTGCCCGCCGCCAAAGGAAACGGCATAAAGCCCTCTGCGGACTGAACGTATAATATCAACGGCTGATGAATCACCCTGGAGCATGAACGTATTTGTCATTCGGGGCATAGGAGAATGCGCGTAGCTCTCCCGCCGGCCGTTTCCTGTTAAGGGCATCTTCATTAATTTTGCATTCAGCCTGTCCTGCAGATAACCAACGAGTATCCCATTTTCTATAAGGACAGTACGCCTGCTTTCTGTCCCTTCATCATCTACGTTTATTGATCCCCTTCTTCGTGCAATTGTACCATCATCAACTACAGTGCAGAGTTCCGAAGCCACCTTCTTCCCTATCATGTCAGTAAAGGCCGATGTCCTTTTTCTGTTGAAGTCTGCCTCGAGGCCATGCCCTATAGCCTCGTGAAGCAGTATCCCCGGCCAGCCCGGACCAAGCACAATGTCCATTGTGCCCGCAGGTGTGTCAACAGCCTCAAGGTTTATTATCGCCTGTTTCGCCGCCCTCCTCGTATACAGGGCATAACGGTTTTCATCAAAGAAATATGAAAATTCCACACGGCCCCCCCCGCCAAAACTACCAACCTGGCGATTCCCGCCGCTCTCAGCAATACAGGTTACATTAAGCCTGCACATAGGCTGAATATCGCCTATAATGAGCCCTTCTGATGTTACTATCAGCATTACCTTGTATTGGCTCGTAAAGGATGCCATGACATTCCTGATCCTGGGGTCATAGCTTCTTGCCATTTTATCTATTTTATCAAGGAGGCGTACCTTAGCCTCTATAGGCACGTCTGTGGGATAGATCTCAAGGGGATAAAGATCTAATCTGGGTTTCTCCATCTTATTCAGAGAGACAATCGAATTATCCCCTGATTCTGCTGCAATACAACCGGCAGTCCTGGCGGCAAGCTGGATATGCTGAAGAGATACCTCATCAGAGTATGCATAACCGGTCTTGTCTCCTGCAATCGCGCGCACGCCAACACCCTGGGTAATGTTTCTTGACGCATTCTTCACAAGCCCCTCTTCGAGGCTTAATGCCTCACTGGTAACATACTCAAGGTAGAGGTCAGCATAGTCTATCTTACGGCTGAGTAAGCCGGTCATAGCCTTTTCCATTGTAAGATTGTCTATGCCAAACTTATCAGGAAGGAAGATTTCAGGTTCAATTATATCTTTTGACATATATAAAACCACCTCTAAGACAGAATAATGGAACAGAGACGTTTATGTCAACTATATTTACAAATCATACTGCACATTGTAATATGTATACCCAGTATGATAAAGCTGATTATATTTGATCTCGGTAAGGTTATATTAGACTTTTCACTCTCAATGATAGCGGAGGGACTTGCAAGGCATTCTAATAACTATTTATATACGAATCCTCAGAATATAGTAGACTATATGCTCGGTCAGGGGAATGACATCACTGTTTCTTATGAGACAGGTAGAATAAAATCTGATGATGTTTATAATTATATAAAAAAGACTTTCTCTCTTGATCTCACTTTTCATCAGTTCAAACAGGTTTGGAGTGATATTTTTGCAGAGAATGAGGGAGTAGCAGATTTAATTGATAAATTGAAAAAGGATTTCAAATTATACCTGTTATCAAACACAAATGAACTCCATTTTGAGTTTATCAGGCAGAAATTTCCTGTTGTGCACAAGTTTGATACATGGATATTATCTTATGAAGTGGGCGTAATGAAGCCCGATCCTGAGATATTCCGTATTGCACTGCTTAAGGCAGGTGTAGGGGCTGATGAGGCGATATTTATAGATGATATCAGGGGGCATGTCCTGGGTGCGCAGGGCATTGGTATCAACGCTGTAGAGTTCAAGTCAGTAGAACAAATAACAAGCTATATAGAGGAGAAAGTGTATGAACAATCCACAAAATGATCCGGTTGCAGAAGCGCTGAAGAGGTTTTTTGATGCATTTCCCGCAGGTCCTTTGGGTATAGAGGCTGTTGGGCTTGGTGAGTGTAATGGGAGGATAGTGGCAAATGATATTGCAGCCTCAGTAGATTCCCCCCCCTTTTCAAGGGCATTATTGGAAGGTCATCTCGTTAATGTGTCAGATATATCCGGTGCAGGAGGAAATAGCCCTGTGACTCTTACAGTTACAGGTACAATAGAACCTGGAAAGGCATATACTGACGCTCTTCCGGCAATGACTTGTATGGAATTGAGTACAGGGAGCTTTGTCCCCGAAGGAGATTATGCTGTAGTAAGGCATATGGATATTGTAAAGACAGATAATGGGATAATAGTTAAAAAATCGTATAACAGGGGAGATAATATTGAGCCTCAGGGATGCGATATTAAAAAGGGAGAAGTAATCATCAGGCTGGGAACAAAAGTATCGCCAAAGGAGATTATGCTGCTCGCAAGTCAGGGGATGGCATCTATCAGCGTGACGAGGAAACCGGTAGTTGCAATATACTGTTCCGGCAATGAAATACTCCGGCATTCAGAGCCTCTCAAGCCGGGATACGTCTGGGATGCAAATTCATATACCCTTGCCTCTCTTGTAGAGGAATGTGGAGGGTTACCGCTTGTAGTGGATATAATGAAGGATGATATGACCACTTTCCAAAAGACGTTACGGGGAGGTCTTACACGTTCTGATATGGCAGTAATCTCAGGCGGGACAGCAGCAGGCGGCAAGGAGTTCATCGTAGAGCTTATCAATTCTATTGATGACCCGGGTGTAGTCGTGAATGGGGTACCCATGCGGTCAGGTAAACCTCTTATAATGGGAGTAGTTGCAGAGAAACCGATCGTATGTGTTGCAGGATACCCGCCGGAGGCGATGAGGGGGTTTGAATTATTCGGAAAACCAACTATTAATAGACTATTAG
>MHEI01000098.1:0-3845 GCA_001805165.1 Nitrospirae bacterium RBG_16_43_11
ACGATCTTCCTGGATGAGGTTTCAACACTTCCCGTACATCTTCAGGCTAAACTCCTCCGTACCCTTCAGGAACGTGAAATCAAGCGTCTTGGTTCTGTAAGGACTATCAAATTAGATATACGTGTTGTAGCAGCGACTAATGACAATTTGAATGAACTTGTTGAAGCTGGTACTTTCAGGCAAGACCTCTATTTCAGGTTAAATGTAATACCAATTCATCTTCCTCCTTTGAGGGAGAGAAAAGGAGATATCCCCATTTTATTAGAACACTTCTTTGACAAGACATGTGCTAAACTAAAAAAGACAAGACCTCGTTATTCAAAAGAAATAGTCTCTGTTCTTCAGGGATGGGCATGGCCAGGCAATGTGCGGGAGTTTGAGAACCTGATAGAAAGGGTTATTGTACTATCTGATGATAGCAAGGATATTACTGTTAAAGACATCCCCTTGGATGTCCTTTTCAGGGAGAAAAGAGGTTACAGGGAGATCACAGAAGATACGGGGAGTTTACACGAACGCTGCATGGTTTATGAAAAGGGCGAGATAATCAAGGCTCTACACGGTTCAAAGTGGAACAGGAAGAGGGCGGCGAGATTATTGAGGATACACAGAAATACGCTTAGTCAGAAGATGAGAAAGCTCGGGATTCCATTTGACTCGACAAAAGTAAATGAAGATAAAATTGGCCCATAATTTGCACAGTTAATGTAGTGATGTACTATGACCCTGGCCATATCTTTCTAATATTGTCTATTTTGGGTGCTATCCTGACCCTTGGGGTCGGTATACTTGTTTTCATCCGTAATCCTCATCACCCTGCCAATATTGGTTTTGCCCTTGGTATGTTAAGTCTGACCATCATTGAGGCAGGCAATGTTATTGTCTTCACCTCAGATGGGTTGATATGGTGTCTATATGGTAAAAGGATTTCTTTAGCAGGTGAAGCGCTTCTTGCCCCCGGATGGTTTCTCTTCTCACTCACATTTATAAGATCCAATTATAAAGAACTGCTCTCCCGCTGGAAGTTTGTTGTGGCAGGGCTTTATATGAGCGCCGCACTCTTTCTTCTCTGGATAAACTCATATTCACTGATTGACCTTCCGTTGAATGATCTTTATACCATCTTTCCTCTGGGTACAGTCGGTAAATATTTCTATCTGTATCTCCTTATTGGTATCCTGCTTTGTCTAGTTCAGCTCGAGAATACCCTTCGTTTTTCGCTGGATTCAAAGAGAAGAGATGCCAAGTATGTGATAATAGGGGTTGGTTCGGTACTTACTTATCATATTTACCTGGCAAGTCAGGCCATCCTGTTTTCTTTTCTCGATATCAGTTATCTGCCGGTTACTTCAATAGTAATACTTATCTCCTGTATCATTACTATGTTTGCTGTAGTCAGGAACAAACTGCTGGATGTTAACATTTTTATCTCCCGCTATATAATCTACAATTCTTTCACCATACTTTTTGCCGGAGTATATCTGTTTGTTGTTGGCATTGTTGCTCAGGGTATCAAGATGACAGGAGGGACTTATGATACCTTCTGGAGTGTCCTGTTTACATTTGCTGCTATTTTGTGCTTAGTTGTTGCAGCACTTTCAACGCATCTTCGAAGACGGCTTCAATTATTCATTACAAGACATTTTTACCGGTACAAGTATGAGTTCAGGGATAAATGGATGGAAACAATAGAGAAGTTTGGGATGAACAATGACCTGTCACAGATTGAGGAATCTTTAATCGAGATGATATCTGCGACGATGGCCGTTAAAGAGGTCTTTCTGTGGCTTTATGAGCCTGCTCATCATGAATATGTTCTTGTTAAGTCAACAATCAGCAAAGTAAGTCAAATCAGGTTGAAGGAAGAAAACCCGCTTATTTTAAGAATAAAAGGTTGTTCTGAGCCTTTTTATATCAATGAAAGGGGCATGAACACGAAGCTCTCGAAGGGGCATGAAAATCCAGAGTGTAATCCAGTCTGTCATCCTGAATTTATTTCAGGATCTCAAACGATGCAGGGTAAGGAGATCCCGAAACAAGTTCGGGATGACATGAAAGATGCGAGCGTAAATAAGAATAGTAAAGAGTTTCACGATTTGATTGATTCTCTTCTCATGGCCACCAGGGCAACCCTTTGCACACCCTTGAAAGCAGGACAGGGAGACCTTATAGGTTTCATTTTGCAAGGGGAAGATATGTCAGGAGAGCCATACAGGAAAGATGACTTTGATTTATTAAAAGCAATAGCCAGTCATGCGGCGGAGCGAATCAGAAACATACACCTGACTCATGAACTTCTTGCCTCTAAAGAGGCAGAGGCATTCCATCATGTTTCGAGCTTCTTCATACATGACCTGAAAAATTTTGTCTCAACGCTTTCCCTGTTGAGTCATAATGCAGAAGAACATATAGGAAATCCCGTATTCCAGCAGGATGCACTTAAGACACTCAAACTTATAGTATCAAAAATGAACGGAATGGTATCTAATCTGTCGGTGTTGTCCAAGGGTATACAGATTAATTGTGCACGTATGAATATCAATGATGTTGTAGAGGAAACGCTTTCTGCCCTCAATGGTAATGTTACTGGTAAGGTAGTAAAAAATCTCGAAGAAATCCCGTCAATTAATGCAGATGGCGGGCAATTACATAAGGTTTTCTTAAATTTATTGCTTAATGCTATAGAGGCATCACCTCCCGGTGAGAGCGAAAAGAAAATAATAGTTCATACGTTTGCAATGAATGGAGACGTTATATTGTCTGTATCAGATCAGGGGTGCGGTATGTCGCAGGAGTTTATCAGGACAGATCTTTTTAAACCGTTCAGGAGCAGTAAATCCAACGGGCTCGGGATTGGCTTATTCCAGTGTAAAAAAATTATTGATGCCCACTCAGGGAGTCTGGAAGTAAAGAGCGAGGTTGGCAAAGGCAGTGAATTTCGTGTAATATTACCAAAATGACTAAGCGCATAATACTTATAGTTGATGATGATGAGTCTATACGATCGCAGATGAGGTGGGCGCTTCTCAAAGATTATGAAATCTTTGAGGCAGGTGATCATGCCTCAGCATTAGAACTTGCCAGAAAAGTGCATCCATTTGTTGTTATCCTTGATCTGGGGCTTCCTCCAAAACCGCGTGAGGCAGAAGAAGGCTTGAAAACACTCAGAGAGATACTCATTTTTGATCACAGGATTAAGGTAATAATCGTCAGCGGCAATACAGATAGGGGGAATGCCTTAAAGGCGATTGAGATTGGCGCCTTTGATTTCTTTACGAAACCTCCTGTTATAGAAGAGGTCAGGGTTGTTATTACAAGGGCGTTAAGAATGGCAGAACTTGAAGAGGAGAATCAGGCCCTTCAGCGCCGGGTACACTCAGAAGGTTTGGATGGTATCCTTGGCAACTCTCCTTCCATTAACCATGTCTATGAGACCATACGGAAGGTTGCTACTGTGGATGTGCCGGTACTTATCCTTGGAGAAACCGGTACAGGAAAGGAGCTTACGGCGAGGGCTGTTCACAGACTGAGTAATCGCAGGGATAAACCCTTTATCGTAATAAATTGTGGGGCCATACCGGAAACATTGCTGGAAAGTGAATTATTCGGTCATGAGAAAGGGGCCTTTACAGGTGCAGACAGCCGGAGAAAGGGTAGGATTGAATATGCCGATGGGGGCACCCTTTTTCTTGATGAAATAGGTGAACTCTCTTTCTCTCTTCAGGTCAAGCTTCTAAGATTTCTGCAGGAGCATATAATTGAGCGTATAGGCGGCAGGGAGGGGATTCAAGTGGATGTCCGTATCCTTGCCGCTACCAACAGGGACCTTAAGAAGGCGATTGATG
>MHEI01000098.1:3897-4075 GCA_001805165.1 Nitrospirae bacterium RBG_16_43_11
TCTGCCTCCTCTGAGGGACAGAGGGAATGATTCTCTGTTGCTTGCGCGGGCCTTTTTACACCGGTACTCGAGAGAGTTTAAGAAAAATATTCGTGGTTTTAAAGATGAGGCTGTTAAGACTATATTGGATTATAAATGGCCGGGCAATGTACGGGAGCTTGAAAACAGGGTGAAAAGG
>MHEI01000098.1:4134-5488 GCA_001805165.1 Nitrospirae bacterium RBG_16_43_11
GATGATGGCACTAAACAGATACTTTCGCTTCATGAGGAAAGGGAGGCCCTGGAAAAGCGCCTTATAAGTGAGGCGCTCATAAGACACGGCAGTAATGTAACACACGCCGCCAGAGAACTCGACATAAGCCGTCAGACCCTAACGGCAATGATTAATAAGTATGGGATTACAGTGAGGTAAGACGACTTTGTCTTCATTTTGAGCAGGCTAATAAAGGGATCAAAAAATCCCTCTCCCTGAGGGCGAGGGTGGGGATTTTCAGCAATATATGCAATTCATATTTATATTCATTCTATCGTGTCTTATTCTTCTAATTTCAGGATCTATAAAAGAAAGCATTGCTGCGTCGGCCTGGCAATTAAGAACTTCTCTTTCTATTACTGAAACCTATAACAGCAATATTTTCTCAAGTACTATTGAAGAGGATTTTATTGCTGGAATAGGGAGCCAACATCCATACTACCTGCATAAGTACTATCACAGAATTACAGGCTAATTACACGGCTCCATAGAATTCATACGCAAACCCCCGAAACTCAATATGGCGACGCATGACGGCAGTATAAACATTGATATATGAAACTACTGGGCATAAATCAAGTGTAAGCGGCGCATTGATATTTCCTAAAACATCTGAATTTATTACTTATCACATTGGCTATTCAAGGGAAATGAATACCATAAGCGGTGTCAGTACCTCACCTTTTGTATCACAAACAGCTATATCAACATAACTGATTTCTTTTTTTCTCAATTCAAGAGAGATAAGTGTCTGAAGTGACAGAAAATTTAACACCTTTCTTATTGTTATATCATATTGATATATAATATATTTACCTTATATTTAATTGAATTTGGTAATAAGTCAGTTAGTATAGTGATGGAAAACTTAACACCCGCCTTTTTTATTGTATCCTATTGAAATATCTGATGATTTCCTAATATTATTTCATGATGAAACATTCTTGATAAGAAGCATCCTCTTTAATGACAGGAAATTTAACACAAGATAAGAGTCTGATTTTCCTTATTTTGTTTAAAATCCTTTAAATTACAATAGTTGCGAAACTGGCATTAACATTGCGTATAAATAGATGGATAATAAAGCATCCTGTGAATAGATAAAAATTATAAAATGAAAGGGAGGTGAAAATTATGAAAAAATGGTTTTTTAGTGTATTAGTGGCAGTCGTTGCTACAATAGGTGTGTTGTCCTTGCCAGCGCCCGGACATGCAATACCAACGCTAGATTTTGGAATAGTTGCTCCAACGACAGGTACAATATCCTTTGCCGGTGGTATTGCTCCACTAATTGGAACAGGGATTTCGGTAGATAACGTAGTGGGTCTTGATA
>MHEI01000099.1:0-1048 GCA_001805165.1 Nitrospirae bacterium RBG_16_43_11
CGTTAAAGATTCACAAGGCGCTGCACAGGACACTGGAAATCGGACACGATTACAGCAGCTTTGGAATCCTCTACAAATTCCAGGGAGACTACAAAAAGGCCATGAGCTATTATGATAAGGCCCTGGAGGTATACAGAAAAGAAGGATACAGGCTTGGTGAAGGAAATATCTATGCAAATATCGGAAATGTCCTTAGCAAGAGGGGGGATTACACAAGCGCCCTCGAACACCATAAGCGCGCCCTTGCAATTCACCGCCGCCTGCAGAACCGGATATGGGAAGGCAATGACTACACAAATATCGGGAATATCTACAACATACAGGGAGACCGGAATAATGCCGTACGCTACTACGAGAAGGCCCTGAAGATACATTCCGACCTTGGCCACAGGCTTGGGGAGGCAAATGACCATGCAAACCTTGGAACAATCTTTGCCGAAATGGGCAAATATGACAAGGCATTAATATATTACAAAAAGGCGTTAACTATCCATAAACATTTGAAAAACCGGCTTGGGGAAGGAAGCGATTATTCCAATATAGCAAATATATACAGCCACAAAGGGGCATATACGAGGGCGCTCGACTATCACCATAAGGCGCTTAAAATACATGAGGAGCTCAACAACCTTGTAGGGGTCGGGAGTGTATATACAAATATTGGCAATACGTACTGTCATCAGGGTGATTATGAAAAGGCCCTTGAGTTTCATCAGAAGGCCCGCCGGATCCACCAGAATATGGGAAACAAGCTGGGTGTAGGACAGGTTAATGCCAACATCGGAAATATATACAGCAGTAAGGGAGATTTTGACTCTGCCCTTAAATACCAGGAGATGGCGCTTGATATCTTTAAAGAAATAGGAAATATGAGCGGAGAACAGGGGGCGCTCGCCAATATCCATGTCAGCCTCGGGAATATTTACAGCAGCAGGGGGGATTATGATAAGGCGCTTGATTTCCTTCTTAAGTCAGTGGATATTTATAAACATATGGACAACAAAACCGGCATAGGGAATGCTTATGCCCAGATAGGATCTGTCTACAG
>MHEI01000099.1:1148-2561 GCA_001805165.1 Nitrospirae bacterium RBG_16_43_11
TAGGGACAATTTATATTAAGTGCGGGGAATATAAAAAGGCGCTTCATTTCAATAAGAAGGCCTTGAACCTCCACAAGTCAAAAAAATAATGGATTATATTATCCTCTGTCAGGATGAGCTTCCGTATTTCTTATTGCTCCTAAAAGACCTTTCTTCCAAAAGGGACACTATTCATTTCATTGTGAATAGTCAGACCCTGTTTGAAAGACTCCAGAGTCAGGGGGTCTCTGCTGAGGTTTGCTCTTTTAATAAAAAGATGGACAGGTTTTTCAAAAACCTGCAATTAAAACCTGACAGCTGTCTTATCCTGTCAGTAAAGAGCAGGGTGTTTTTATCAAATATATTAAAGATAGTAGCAAAACATCACCCCTATCAACCCACTATAATAATTGAAGAAAAAGATATTGATATACCGGATCAGCTCAGTGCAAAGGTCCTGAAACCATCATTGATCTTTACTGAGCTTTGCCTTCCAAGGATAGATGAGGCATTTACAAAAAAACATGTCCATGAGATCAGGGAGCTGTTTAAAGACAAAGACCGGATACTCCTGCTTATACAGTCAGACCCTGACCCTGATGCAATAGCAAGCGCACTTGCCTTTCGTCACCTGATAGGACGAAACAGATCAACGGCGCATATTGCATCTTTTGGAGAGGTATCAAGGCCTGAGAATGTAGCGATGCTCAGGTTACTGGATATAGAGGTTGAGAAGATCACCCCGGATGTAATACAAAAATATGACAGCCTCTGCATGCTGGATGTTCAGCCTCCCCATCTGTTTACCTATGGTAATCAGTGCATAAACATGGTAGACGTAGTAATTGACCATCACCCGGATAGACCCGGTTATCTGGCAAAGATAAAAGACATCAAGGCTAACTACGGGGCAAGCTCCACTATCCTGACTGAATATTTGAGGGCTGTTGATTTTAGTATCTCTCAACGCCTCGCTACTGCCCTCCTGTACGGTATCAAGAGTGACACACTGTTGCTTGGAAGGGGGGTAGACCCTGCGGATATCAAGGCATTCTCTTATCTGTATCCCCTTGCAAATACGAACATCCTGAGGAAGATAGAGCGCCCTGAGGTTTACCCTGAAGATATTGACTCCTTCAGCAATGCCCTGAAGAAAAGAAAAATCATTAAAAATATATTATTTTCCCACCTTGGCAGGGTGAGGCGTGAAGATGTAATACCCCACTTTGCAGACTTTTCCTTACAAATTGAGGGTGTCGAGTGGTCAGTTGTCTCTGGAATATTCAAGGGCAATCTGATAATATCTGTCAGAAATGTCGGGTATGTCAGGAGTGCGGGTGTAATTATGAAGAATGCGTTCAACCAGCTTGGCAGCGCCGGCGGGCACAGTCATATGGCAAAGGCCGTGGTTCCATTAAAAAACTTTTATAATTT
>MHEI01000099.1:2567-4008 GCA_001805165.1 Nitrospirae bacterium RBG_16_43_11
CGACAGACGTGAATCAACCATAAGGGATCGGATAATAGAGTTATTTCTTGCCGGTTTTGAAGAGACAACCAAAGAACAGGAGGGTTAAACGATGATCTGTAACATATTTTACAAGAATCTTGAACCTATGCCGCAGGTAGAGGCAATGCTTGAAAAAAAGGTCAGCAAGGTTGAAGAGCTTCTTTCGAGCTTTGATGATGATACGATACGTCTTGAGGTAACTTTTGAAAAACAGGCACGCAGGGAGGAGTATTATGTTTCACTGACCCTTGCCGTTCCAAAGAAAACGCTGCGGGCAAAGGACGAGGGGTTTGATGCCTTTAATGCGATGAACCTTGCCTTTGATGAGCTGCTGAGGGAGGTTAAGAAGTTTAAGGATATGATGAAAAAGGAGCATACGTATAAAATACGGCGGGCGGAGAAAAAGCCTAGGAAGACGGAATAAACTAAGCAATGAGCAATAAGCAATAAGCAATAAGCAATGAGCAATGAGTTGGTAAGTAAAAGAAGAGTAAAAGAAGAAAGAACAACTAAGAATAAAGGAAAATAGCCTTGCAACGTAATAACTGTCATCCCCGAATGTTTCTATCGGGGATATGGTTTAACACCAGATTCCCGCTTAAAACATGCGGGAATGACAACCAAATAGGATTTTCGGATGAAGACAGAAGACAGGATAACTGGGCTTTTTACTGACAGCATCAGGGTGAAGGAGCTGTTTGTTTCGCAGTATGGCTCCATGATCAGGGAGGTCTCTGAACTTATTGTCTCTTGCTTCAGGAACGGCAATAAGCTCTTATTGATGGGTAATGGGGGAAGTTCTTCCGATGCCTCGCATATAGCAGGTGAATTTGTTGGCAGGTTTAAGAATGACCGCCCTCCTCTCCCTGCGATCGCGCTTAATACTGACACGGTAGTCTTAACCTGTATAAGCAATGACTTCGGGTACCATCAGGTCTTTAGCCGTCAGGTTGAGGCCCTTGCAAGAGCGGGAGATGTTGTAATAGCAATAAGCACAAGCGGCAACTCGCCTAACATTATAGCGGCTGTAGAGTCGGCCAGGAAGATGGGGAATACTACTATCGGCCTGACCGGCGGCAGCGGCGGTAAGCTTGCCTCCCTTGTGGACTATGTCTTCATCGTGCCATCAACAGATACCGCCCGGATACAGGAGGTTCATATTACCCTGGGCCATGTAATATGCCAGGTTGTAGAAGATGCCATGTTTGGTGAACCTTCTTGAGCCAGGGGCTCACAAAGGATCATGAAAATCAGTTGTTTCAATCTATGTCATTCCCGAAATCTTCTATCCCCGATTAAAGATCTCGGGGACGAATCTGGTTTAAAACCATATCCGTCCCCGAATGCTTATATCGGGGATAGAGACATTCGGGGATGACAGAAATGGATTTTCGGATGAACAGCATGAACCGTACAGACT
>MHEI01000099.1:4062-6788 GCA_001805165.1 Nitrospirae bacterium RBG_16_43_11
TACAACATATCAGAATTATCCTCAATAGTTAAGTCGTTAAAGCAGGACGGAAAGCGCATTGTCTTTACTAATGGCTGTTTTGATATCATTCATGTTGGTCATGTCCGGTATCTTAATGAGGCACGCAGTCTCGGTGATCTGCTTGTTGTCGGATTAAACAGTGACGAGTCTGTCAGGACAATAAAGGGGGCAAACCGTCCTATTGTCCCGCAGGGGGAACGTGCAGAGGTGCTGTCATCTCTCAGGGCTGTAGACTTTGTTGTTGTTTTTGATGAGCCTGACCCCTACAATATCATTGCAGCATTGAAACCCGACATCCTCGTTAAGGGTGGAGACTGGCATATTAAAGACATTGTCGGCAGGGATATTGTGGAGTCATGCGGCGGGAAGGTTTGTACCATACCGTTTATTGAAGGGGCGTCTTCATCACGGATTATTGAGGATATTATAAACAAATATAAACTCAATCCCCCTTAATCCCCCTTTTTCAAAGGGGGAAATTGTTTACCCCTGTCTTTTAATCAGGGAGCAGATTAGTACCCCCCTTTAGAAAAGGGGGGTAAGGGGGGATTTGATTGTTGATTACACTTGTCAGATCTTTTTTCTAAAATTATTAGTAACATAACAACAGGGATTCTGAAACAAGTTCAGAATGACGGGGAGGTCTCTGAAAACCCGTTTTCAAAAATAAGCGGCCTCTGGGGGTCTTCGAAGGCGCTCTTCCTGACGGAACTTTTTGATAGAACAGATCATTCTATATTCGTCGTTACCCCGGACAGTGAAACTGCGGAGACCCTGCTGACAGACCTCCGGTTTTTTTCACGATTCTTCCCCTCACAACCCGACTTATTCTCATTTCCTTACTGGGAAATACTTCCGTATGACACTATACTTCCCCACACGGACATAACCCACATAAGGATGTCAGGATATCTCGCATTATTATCAGGCAAACGCGGGATCTTTGTTAGTCCGGCTTATTCAATGATCCAGCAGGTGATAAAACCCGGCACATTGCAGGGTATGATAAAGAAGATCGAGACTGGAATGGAACTGGATAAAGAGGCGCTGGCAGCACACTTGGTTGATATAGGTTATGAGCCCTCTGACCTGGTGATTAAACGGGGATTATTCTCTCTCCGGGGCGGTATAGTTGACATTTTCTCTCCTTCAGAGGAATACCCTGTGAGGGTGGAGTTCTTCGGGGATACGATTGAGTCTTTGAGGAGTTTTGACCCTGAGACTCAGAGGTCTGTCAGTCAGGTGGACTCTGCTGTTATTATGCCGGCTAAGGAGCTGCCGCACCTTGAGAACCACCGCAAAGACCACCAGTCACTTCCCGAAAAACACAGGGGCACGAGTGGCGGTTCGCTCTTTGAATATCTTTCAGATGAAGATATTGTCATATTTGATGAGGCAGCAGATATTAAACAAAATGCTTCGGAATACTGGTCTCAGATATTGGAGATATATAAAGACGCACTGCTCCAGGGACGTAAGGTCCGGGAACCGGAGAAATTATATTATCAGTGGGACGAGATCACAGATTTCCGCAGCCTTTTTAAGGGTAAGATAGATATTGAGTCCATACCGATAGAAGGCACTTCTACTGTTTTTATTAATTCGACATCGTCGCTGCTTGCAGATACACGGCACAGAGGTCCAACCGGGAATACACATTCAAATCCCCCTCCTTCGACAAGCTCAGGACAAGCTTTACCCCCCTTTTCTAAAGGGGGGAATTTAATTCCCCCTTTCATAAAGGGGGAGAAAGGGGGATTATTTCCATCTTCCTTAAAAGATATCGCGGAGCGGCTGGATATTTACAGGAAAGAGAACCTGGTCGTACTTGTGTCACCTACAGACGGGCAGGCGGAGCGGTTCAGGGATGTCCTTATGGAGTATGACGTTCCTGCAACTATTATGAATACAGACAGGTTATCAAATTTATTTATCAAGCCAGCAGGAGAGGGGTTGACGAAGAAGGGAGCTCGGGTAGATATACATGAAACAGGGGGAAAAGAGAGAAATGTGGTTCTACCTTTCAGTAAAGGGGAAAGTAAAGTCCCCCCTTTAGAAAAGGGGGGAAGGGGGGATTTGAAACAGAGTCTGCCTGTTCACATATTGTCAGGACATCTCTCTTCCGGTTTTATTTATCCGGAGGCATCCCTGCTCTTTATCACTGAGGAAGAGATCTTCGGTAAACGGGGCAGGCGGCGGCCCCCTCCAAAGCAGAAGGCCCGCCCATTTCAGACGTCATTTCAGGACCTCCATATAGGTGACTATGTGGTGCATATCCAGCACGGCATAGGACAATATGACGGGCTTGTGAGAAAGACTTTGAGCGGTGGAGAGGGTGATTTCCTCTGTATAAGGTTTTCCGGTAATGACTATATTTATGTGCCTGTTAACAAGATGGACCTCGTTCAGAAGTTTGCCGGGGCTGAGGGACACGCCCCGAACATTGACAAACTCCAGGGGCCTCAGTGGGAAAAAACCAAGAAGCGGGTAGAAAAGGCGATTGAAGAAATTGCCGAGGACCTTGTTGAGCTTTATGCCGCACGTATGGTTGTAGAGAGGTCTCCATATCTGCCGGATGATCACCTTATGACGGAGTTTGAGTCTTCTTTTGAATTTGAAGAGACGCCGGACCAGCTAACTGCAATAGAAGATGTAATGAGGGACCTCGGGACTCAAAAACCTATGGACCGGCTTATCTGCGGGGA
>MHEI01000099.1:6821-7348 GCA_001805165.1 Nitrospirae bacterium RBG_16_43_11
GGCAGCATGTAAGGTGGTGATTGATGGTAAGCAGGCGGCAATACTTGTCCCCACGACCCTTCTGGCCCAGCAGCATTATCAGACCTTCGCGCGAAGGTTCGCATCCTTTCCTGTCCGTGTCGAGATGCTGAGCCGTTTCAAGACGCTTAAGGAACAGAAGGAGATTATCAGGGGACTTGCAGAAGGCACTATTGACATTATCATTGGAACACACGGTCTGCTGCAGAAGAATATTGCATTCAGAAACGCCGGCATTTTTATAGTTGACGAGGAACAGAGGTTCGGGGTGTCACAAAAAGAGCGATTAAAACAGTTACGGAAGAGTGTGGATGTCCTGTCCCTCTCCGCCACACCTATCCCCCGGACCCTCCAGATGGCGCTGCTTGGAATCCGTGATTTAAGTGTCATTGAGACACCTCCGGAGGACCGGCTTGCCATCCATAGTGTCATAATCCCTTTCGATACAAAGATAATAAGGCGTGCAATCCTGCGTGAATTTGACAGGGAGGGGAGCGTATATTTTGTTC
>MHEI01000100.1:0-275 GCA_001805165.1 Nitrospirae bacterium RBG_16_43_11
ATGTTGATGATGTCGTACGGATAAGGACAGGAGAGCGGGGGGAAGACGCTATATAGGATTTAGTGGATATGAATAAAATCCGTATCGGTTTAGCCCAGATAAATGCAAGTGTCGGGGATTTGGATGGTAATACTAAAAAGATCCTCCGGTTTGTGGAAGATGCATACAGGCAGGGAGTTGATATTGTTGCTTTCCCTGAGCTTGCAATTACAGGCTATCCACCGGAAGACCTCCTGTTGAAACCTGGATTTATAGATGACAACTTTAGCTCACTT
>MHEI01000100.1:315-7217 GCA_001805165.1 Nitrospirae bacterium RBG_16_43_11
TACCGGTTTCATAGACAGGAGCGATGATATCTATAATTCAGCGGCTGTCATAAGCAAAGGGAAGATCGCCGGCATATACCATAAAAATTATCTTCCGAATTATGGCGTATTTGATGAAAAGCGTTATTTCAAGAGTGGCAATGAGTGTCCGTTATTCATTATATGGGGTGTCAGTGTGGGGATAAATGTATGTGAGGATATATGGTATCCCGATGGCCCTTGCATGAATCAGGCACTGGCCGGTGCACAGATTATTATAAATATTAACTCATCTCCATATCACAGGGATAAGTGGCGGTTCAGAGAGCGGATGGTATCTACCCGTGCATCTGATAATTCGGTCTTTATTGCTTATACTAATATGGTTGGCGGCCAGGATGAACTTGTGTTTGACGGTCACAGCATGGTGTTTAACCCTGATGGTGAACTTATTGCGCGGGGAAAACAATTTGAGGAAGACCTGATTGTAATGGATATTGATTTGAGGGCAGTTGAGCTTGCAAGACTGCATGATCCGAGAAGAAGGGCTAAGATTTTTTCACCTCAGGCTGTCTCACAAGTCTCCACAATAAAGATATCAGACACAAAAGCCAGGGGAAAGAGACCAAAACTATTACAAAGAACTGTTGAACCACTTGATTCCACCGCAGAAGTATACCATGCCCTGCTCCTCGGAACGAGTGACTATGTAAAAAAGAACATGTTCAAAAAAGCAGTCATCGGATTGAGCGGGGGGATAGATTCCGCCTTAGTAGCGGCAATTGCAGTAGATGCCCTCGGCAAGGAAAATGTAACAGGTGTATTCATGCCATCTCAGTATACAATGCCTGAGAGCAAAGAGGACGTAAATGCCCTTGTAAAAAATCTCGATATCAAACTGATCACAATACCTGTTAACAGCATCTTCAAATCGTATCTTGACACACTTTCCGAACCTTTTGCAGGCCGCAAGACTGATGTTACAGAGGAAAACCTCCAGGCAAGGATACGCGGAAATATCATTATGGCATTATCAAACAAGTTTGGCTGGCTTGTGCTCACCACAGGAAACAAGAGCGAGATGAGTGTGGGATATGCAACACTCTATGGCGATATGGCCGGCGGCTTTGCAGTTATAAAGGATGTGCCTAAGACACTTGTATATGAACTCGCGAGATACAGGAATAATACAGAAGAAAAAGCAGTGCCGCCTATTCCTGAAAGAATACTTGTAAAGGAACCGACTGCAGAGCTCAAACCCGGACAGAAGGACTCTGATACCCTGCCTCCATATGATATATTGGATCCGATTCTGTATGCCTATGTGGAGGAAGACAGGTCATTCAGAGAGATAGTTGATACCGGATTTGACGAGGTCACAGTCGAAAAAGTAATATCAATGGTTGACAGTAGTGAGTATAAAAGGAGACAGTCACCGCCTGGTATTAAGATAACACCGAGGGCTTTTGGAAAGGATTGGAGGCTGCCGATTACGAACAGGTACAAAGCTTAATGCGGAATGCGGAGTGATGTAGCATAGGTCTTTATGACCACAAATATAATAACCCATTTATAAAAAGGAGGAAGTAGAAAATGACACCACGCGAAGTATTGGAGTTTGCAAAGAAGAATAAGACGGTAATGGTAGATATGAGGTTTATGGACTTTCCGGGTCTGTGGCAGCACTTTTCTATCCCGATAACTGCACTTGACGTATCATCATTTGAAGAGGGGCTCGGATTTGACGGCTCAAGTATCCGCGGCTGGCAGGCAATACATCACAGCGACATGCTCGTTATCCCTGATCCGACTACTGCTATCATGGATCCATTTACGCAGCATCCCACACTGAGTATGATTTGTAATGTAATAGACCCTATCACAAGGGAACATTACAGCAGAGACCCGCGCTACATTGCCCAGAAGGTTGAGCAGTATCTCAAATCAACAAAGATTGCAGATACCTGTTATTTTGGGCCGGAGGCCGAATTTTTTGTATTTGATGATATCAGATATGATCAAAACGAACACTGCGGCTTCTATTACATAGATTCAGTAGAAGGCCAGTGGAACACAGGTAGAGAGGAAAATCCGAACCTGGGATATAAACCACGTTATAAGGAAGGATATTTCCCTGTGCCGCCGATGGACACCATGCAGGATCTCAGGACAGAAATGGTGCTTGAGATGCAGAAGTGCGGTATCGAGATCGAGGCTCAGCATCATGAAGTGGCAACTGCCGGTCAGAATGAGATAGACATGAGATTTGACACCCTCACCCGTGTAGCTGATAAACTCCTGCAATATAAGTATGTCGTAAAGATGGTAGCAAAAAGACACAACAAGACAGCGACATTTATGCCTAAACCTATCTTTGGAGACAACGGGTCCGGCATGCATTGCCATCAGAGCCTCTGGAAGGGCAGCAAACCATTATTCGCCGGCAGTGAGTATGCAGGCTTGAGCCAGATGGCCCTTTATTACATTGGCGGTATCCTTAAGCATGCCCCTGCTCTTGCAGCACTGACATCCCCGACTACCAACTCATATCGGAGGTTGGTACCGGGTTTCGAGGCACCTGTGAATCTTGCATACTCAAGCAGGAACAGGAGCGCATCTGTCAGGATTCCGATGTATTCAGCAAGTCCGAAGGCCAAAAGGGTTGAGGTGAGATTCCCTGATGCGTCCTGCAATCCATACCTGGCGTTTTCTGCAATGCTGATGGCAGGCCTTGATGGCATAGAAAACAAGATAGAGCCAGGCGCTCCGCTTGACAAGGATATATATGACATGAAGCCGGAGGAACTGTCGGATATCCCGTCTATCCCAGGCTCTTTGGATGAAGCGCTGGGTCATTTAGAAAATGACAAGGACTTCCTGTTAAAAGGGGGTGTATTTACAGAAGATGTCATAGATACATGGATTAACTACAAGAGGACCAGGGAAATAGATGCAATAAGGCTCAGGCCGCATCCTTATGAGTTTAATCTCTATTTTGATATTTAAGAATAAAAGGACGTAAAAAAAGGGGACAGCGACTATTTATTTGACAAATCATCAAATAAATAGTCGCTGTCCCCTTTTTTTTTCCAGACTATAATGATAGAATAGCTTCCCAATATGCGATGCCCGAAATGTGGATATACAACAGAATATGAATTTGAATCGTGTCCCATGTGTGTAACTCAAATGGATTCCGGCAAAAGTATTAATTTGGCGAGCAGTGAAAAGGGAGGCTTCTGGGTACGACTTGTGGCATTTTTAGTTGATAACATAATTATATTTTTTGCTACAGCTTTCTTTGCATTCATTGCAGGTCTTGCGACAGGTCTTGGTGGACTTACCTCTGATGTGTCGGCAGAAAACGTAGAATATCTTTCCACAATCTTTGGTTTCTTTATCGGAACAATGTTAGGACCATTCTATTATACATTATTCACCGGTTGGGAAGGACAAACCCCCGGCAAGAAACTCCTGGGCCTTCGCGTAATAACAATGACTGGAGAACCTGTAGGTTATGGCCGGGCACTTTTAAGATACATCGGATATTTTGTTTCCTTCTTTCTTCTTGGCCTCGGATTTGTTATGATAGCATTTGACAGGAATAAGCGCGGGTTTCATGATTTTATAGCTGGAACTTGCGTAGTTAAGGTAGAATAGGTAAAATAGGTTGAATATGGAATCATCACATATAAACAAAGACATGGACCTTATCCTCAATGCGGAGCATCATGACCCGTTCTCATACCTCGGTATGCATCCGCTATGGTTCGAGGGGAAGTCTGTTGTGGTCGTAAGGGCATTTCTCCCTGAAGCACAAGAGGTCTCTGTCATTGATGCTGAAAAGCCTGACATCGTATATCCTATGAACAGGCGTCATCCTGATGGGATATTCGAGGCAACAATAGGCGACAGGGAAAAGGTCTTCTCCTACAGGCTTAGGGTAAGCGATCCATCAGGCAACATACGCGAATTTCATGATCCCTACTCGTTCCTCCCCATAATGAGCAGTTATGATCTGCACCTCTTTGCAGAAGGTAAAAATTACTTCATGTACAGAAAAATGGGGGCACATATCCTGACACAGAATAATATCAGCGGGGTATATTTTACTGTATGGGCCCCTAATGCCGTACGTGTAAGTATTGTGGGGGATTTTAACAAATGGGACGGTAGAAGATATCCAATGCGGGTACTGGGAGGATCAGGTGTATGGGAGCTTTTTATACCTGGTATGTCTGTAGGTGAGGTATACAAGTATGAGATAAAAACTATGGATAGCCTGATCTTGCTGAAGAGCGACCCATACGGTCACTTTTCTGAAGTAAGGCCCAACAACGCTTCCATAGTCTGCGATATAGACCAATATAACTGGGGTGACACAGAGTGGTTGACAATACGCCAACATAAGGACCTGCATCAGTCTCCTGTTTCAATTTATGAAGTACACCTCGGTTCATGGAAAAGGAAGGGCGAAAGTGGTGACGGATATCTCACCTACCGGGAACTTGCTCATGACCTAATCGCCTATGTCAAAGAGATGGGTTTCACACACATAGAACTCCTTCCTATTGCAGAACATCCTTTTGACGCCTCATGGGGTTATCAGGTCACAGGTTATTTCGCCCCCACAAGCCGTCATGGAACCCCGGAAGAGTTCATGTACTTTGTTGACCACTGCCACCAGAATGGGATAGGCGTAATACTCGACTGGGTGCCGGGACATTTCCCCAAAGATGCCCATGGACTTGCATGGTTTGACGGAACAGCCTTATATGAACACCTTGACCCGCGGATTGGGGAGCACAGGGAATGGGGAACGCTCGTCTTTAACTATGGCCGGAATGAGGTAAAGAATTTCTTAATATCAAATGTGCTCTTCTGGTTTGATAAGTACCATATAGACGGCGTTCGTGTAGATGCAGTGGCCTCGATGCTCTATTTGGATTATTCCCGTGATGAGGGTGATTGGGTTCCCAATAAGTATGGAGGAAGGGAAAACCTTGAAGCTATAGAGTTCATAAGAGAGTTCAACGAGGTAGTCTATAAATACTTCCCCGGCATTATGACAATAGCTGAAGAATCTACCGCCTGGCCAATCGTCTCGAAGCCGACATACTTAGGCGGCCTTGGTTTCGGTTTCAAGTGGAATATGGGATGGATGCACGATACCTTAGAGTATTTCTCGAAGGATGCGATCCACAGAAAATATCATCAGGGCAGCCTTACATTCTCCCTGCTATATGCCTTCCATGAAAATTTCATCCTCCCCCTCTCTCACGATGAGGTAGTGCACGGAAAGAGGACCCTGCTTGACAAGATGCCGGGAGATTTCCATCAGAAGTTTTCAAACCTGAGATTGCTTTACGGGTTTATGTATGGACATCCCGGCAAGAAACTTCTCTTCATGGGGGGCGAGATAGGCCAGTGGTGGGAGTGGAATTGTGATGTAAGCCTTGACTGGCACCTCCTTCAGTATGAAGAGCACAGTAAATTGCAGAGGTTTGTCAGAGACCTTAATCATCTTTACAGGAATGAACCATCCCTGTGTGAGATAGATTTTGAGTACCAGGGATTTGAATGGATAGACTTCCACGATTCAGACAACAGCATCGTCTCCTTTTTAAGGAGAGGAAAGAATCCGGATGACATCCTTATATTCGTATGCAATTTAACGCCTGTGCAGCGTTGGGGCTATAAAATAGGAGTTCCAAGGGCGGGCTACTACAAAGAGATACTTAACAGCGATTCTGAAATATACGGAGGAAGCAACATTGGAAACTCCGGCGGTGTTTCGTCAGCACCTATACCCTGGCAGGGGAAATCTCACTTACTGGAATTAACACTACCACCGCTGGGAATCATAGTGCTGAAGCCATAAAGTTCACTCGAAAATCCCCATTTTAACCGCGGAGAACACGGAGAACGCAGAGAATAATTATTATTAGAATCTTAAATTTATTTTTATTCTCTGTGCCCTCTGCGGTCTCTGCGGTTAATTTTCATTCCCCTTTGTGAGCCCCGGCTCATGACGGTTCGTCCCGAAAATCCTCCATCAACTGTGCATCAAATCCCTTTTACAATACGGGCAGATAGTCCAGTCCGCCTGGACCAGTTTATTACAGGTGGGACAGCTTGTCTGTACCTCATATCTGCAGTATGGACATATGACAAAGTCCAGATGAAGGGGTTTTTCGCATTGGGGACACAGGATCCTGATATCTTCCTCTAACTCAATAACCCTAAGTACCTCTTCAATCGTGGTAACTCCTGCCTTCACCTTGTTTATACCGTCATCACCCATGCTCGAAATGTTCTGGTTCTGCGCAAAAACCCTGACCTCTGCCTCTGAACCTCCTGTTGCTATTATCTCTTTAATTTTTGCCCTGAATGGAAGTACCTCAAATATGCCAAGACGTCCGTAGAATCCTGTATTCTTGCAATAACTGCACCCTGCTCCACGATAGAAGTTCAAAGTATCTATAGATGCAAGGTTTATATTCAACTTCTTCAGGTTTTCTTCAGTCGGTGTGACACTTATCTTACATTTGGGACATATCTGACGGACGAGCCGCTGGGCAATGATCCCTATCACGGTAGATGATACCATATACCTTGGTATTCCCATGTCAATGAGACGTGTAATAGTTGAGAATGCATCATTTGTGTGGAGAGTGCTGATAACAAGGTGGCCGGTCATAGCCGCCCTGAATGCGATCTCTGCTGTCTCAAGGTCTCTTATCTCTCCTACAAGTATTACGTTCGGGTCCTGCCTGAGTATAGAACGAAGGCAGTTGGCAAACGTCAACCCTATTTCAGGCTTCACCTGTATCTGGTTTATTCCTTCTAAATTATACTCAATAGGGTCTTCTACTGTCGTAATGTTTATGGCCTCTGACCGGAGTCTGTTAATAATGGCATAC
>MHEI01000100.1:7275-9108 GCA_001805165.1 Nitrospirae bacterium RBG_16_43_11
TCTGAGAAAGATGTACAACATGCTGCAAGTCCTTCTTCATAAAACCAAGCACTTCAAGATCCACTGCAACATTGGACTGGTCCAGTATCCTGATAACCACCTTTTCCCCAAGGTGTGTAGGAATAGTAGATATCCTGAGGTCTATGTCCTTGTTTTCAAGTTTTACCCTGATAGCCCCGTCCTGAGGCAGGCGGCGTTCTGCAATATCAAGCGCTGAGAGTATCTTTATCCTTGAAACAAGGGCACCCTGAACCCACTTGGGAAGCTTCATCTCTTCCCTGAGTATCCCATCCACTCTTATCCTCACAGACAAATTATTTCTAAGAGGTTCTATATGTATGTCACTGGCACGCTCGCTAATGGCCTTCAGCAAAATCAGATTAACAAGCTTGACTATAGGGGCCATCTGGCTCTTCTTTTCGAGATAGGCTACCGGCGCCGCATCGCTGGCAGAGATAGTAGGCATAATCTCCAGGTTTGCTTCTTTTATCATGTCCGTCGTCTCTGCAAGAATACCCTCTACAGAGGCATCAAGTTTATAATGCTGTTCAATGGCATCAATTATCTCTTTCCTTGTGGATATAAGCGGTTTTACTTCAAGTCCACTATGAAAACCAATATCTTTTATGGATTCGTAGTCAAGAGGGTCTACCATGGCTACAGTCATGTATTTACGGTCAAAATAGATTGGGATGCAGATGTATCTCCTGGAGAGGGCCTCAGGAATCAAAGAGACTGCATCCGGTTCAATGGGCATGGAGTCAAGGGACACATATTGAATTCCAAGCTGGCTGGCAAGCACCTTCGCTATATCAAACTCAGTAGCTACCCTCATATTGATGAGGGTCTCTCCCATCTTCTTACCGCTCTTCTTCTGCTCTTCGAGAGCCTTCTTCAGATCGGTCTCGGTTATCAGACCTGCCTGATATAGCAGGTCTCCGAGTCTTTTTTTTGGTAGTGATGGTTGGTTCATCAGACTACACCTCGCCTTATCTTTTCAATATTGTCAAAAATCCTGACAACTCCGAACTCTCCATCATATCCTGCTTCAATATGTACTTCACCACTTCGTACACGCCTTATCGCTTCAGCCACAAGAGGAGTATCGGCAGATTCAATTTCATGTATAGGAATGTCTGATAATATGGAGAGTTCACTTCCCAGTGAATTGATTAGTTTATTATAAATGTTTTCAACAGTCTTACTGTTCACACCCACACCGGATACCTCTGAGATTATCTCATGCAGGGGTATAAGGCTTTTGTAAGGAACAGGATTGGGGTGTATATAATCTTCATTCCTGTCTGCAAGGGCAGCTACACGACTCAGGACTCCAACCGTCACCTTATCACCACACTTTGGACAGAGCCCATTGTTCTGCCTGGTCTCTGAAGGGGTCATCCTCTGTTTACAAGACCTGTGGCCATCATAGTGATACTTGCCCTCTTCAGGAAAAAACTCTATCGTGCCTATAAACTTAGTCGTATCTTTTTCTTTGATGGCGTCATATATTCCATTATAAGATAGTCCGGTATTAAATATATTTGCCTCCCGTGCAAGTTTCTTCGGGGAGTGGGCATCGGAATTTGAGATGAGTGTAATCCTGTCGAGAGAGGATAATCTCCTGTTCATTTGCGGATCGGATGACAGTCCGGTCTCAATCGCAAATACATTCGGTGTAAGATCTTCAAAACACTCTTCCATTGTATCAAACCCTGAGTTTGAACCGAATACAGAGAAATGCGGCGTCCATGCATGGGCCGGGATAAACATGACATCAGGAGATGCATCAAGTGCAATCTTTAACAATACCTTGCTGTCAAGCCCAAGTAT
>MHEI01000100.1:9139-11402 GCA_001805165.1 Nitrospirae bacterium RBG_16_43_11
TTTGACAACGCATCGTTAATGCGCTGTACTGCTTCAAATGACGGAGCAATGAGGAGATTATGCACCTTGCGGGTCTTTCCATTTTTGCTGTATATACAACTTATTTCAGCAGAGAGGATAAAACGCACATCTCTGCGGCAGGACTGCGGGACTTTATTGTTTATCTCAGAAAGATATGCAGTCTTAAGTTTAAACAGGCCTGGCTCGGCCTCTTCCAGTTTATCTTTAAGATTGGAAAACCACTTTGGGTGGGTAAAATCCCCTGTACCAATAACAGTGAGGCCCTTTAACTGAGCCCACTTGCACAGGCTTTCAATCTCCATGTCCTTACTCGTTGCACGCGAGTATGGTGAGTGTATATGCAGGTCAGCAATAAAACGCATATTCCCCTTGCACTCCTTTGTGAAGACATGTTAATATATCTGTCATCTTTCAGCAGGCGCGTAGCTCAGTGGGAGAGCGCTTCCTTGACACGGAAGAGGTCGGGGGTTCAATCCCCCCCGTGCCTACCATATTTCCTGATAAGTAGCACGACACTCCATACATTATCATTTACATTATTGCAGGTCTACTGTTTTTTATGGAAAAGGTCATTTTAAAAAAAACAAGCAGGATACTCGGAGGCCATCTCTGGATATTCTCTAATGAACTATCGGAGAGTCCCAAAAATTATGAACCTGGTTCGTTCGTTGAGGTATATGACAGACAGAATAATTTCCTGGGTATAGGCTACATAAACCCCAACTCACTTATATCCATCAGACTCCTGACACGAAAAAAGGAAAAGATAGATGCTGACTTCTTCAAAAAGCGCATACTTGATGCTATTGATTACAGGAAAAGGGTTTGCGTAGACAATAATTCCTGCAGGATTATCTTCAGCGAAGGGGATTTTTTACCGGGACTGATAGTTGATAAATATGCTGACTGTATAGTCGTACAGTTTCTGACTCTCGGTATTGATAACATAGGGGTTATGATCTTAAATCTGATTGATGAGATTTTATCCCCATCGGTGATTGTACTCAGAAACGACAGCCAGAGCAGGACACTTGAAGGAATACCGCTTGAAAAGAAGATTGCAAAGGGGTCAGTTGACCCACTGCCTGTGATAAATGAAGAAGAGATCACTATTGAAGTAGACCCGATGAGGGGTCAAAAAACAGGTTTCTTCCTTGACCAAAGGGAAAGCAGGATTGCGCTAAGCAGGTATATCAATGGAGGAAAAGGGCTTGACCTGTTTTGCTATTCAGGTGCATGGGGATTGCAGTTGGCTAAGAAAGGGGCGTATGTAACATTTATAGATGAATCCGAAACTGCCCTGTCAACAGCAGGAAAGAATGTGAAGTTGAATAATCTTGAGGCAAGGTGCGGATTCGTGAAAAAAGACGTGTTTAATTTTCTGAGTGAAGGTGTGGAAGCTGGAAACACCTGTGATTTCATAGTGCTTGATCCCCCTGCATTTGTTAAAAGCAGGCCAAAGATTAAGGAAGCCATCAGGGGTTACAGGGAGATTAACTCAATGGCAATGATGTTAATCAGAAAAGGAGGCATACTTGCAACATCTTCCTGCTCTCACCACATTGACCGCTCTATGTTTCTTGAGATACTGCGGGATGCAGCAAAGGATGCCGGTAAAACTGCCAGACTGATAGAGTACCGCTACCAGTCCAAAGATCACCCCATCCTGTTATCAGTCCCTGAGACTGAGTATCTCAAATGTGCCTTTCTTGAGGTAATTTGACTTTGCCGATATGTCTCATGTAAACTAACCAGTAATATGAGCATAACTCAAAGAAATATCTTATTATTCAGCCTTATTTCAGTAACACTATTATTAGTCTCAATTGTGTTATACCCGCAGCTTGCCAATAGTGTTACCCCTTCAGAGATATGTCCAAAGCATGATTTCTCTACTGGTGAATACACGGCATGTTACTATTGCCATAATGCGGAAAGCGAGGGTGAGGCCGGTTTTATTATTAATACAGACAGTACGTATTGCCTGAGTTGTCACGACGGAACAACTGTGGACGCCTTCGCATATACCACCCTTGGAAGCGCTGCAGAGCGTATCTCCGGCAGTGTCGCTATAGGACATATGAAGGGAGTTGACCACCCGTTTTCTGTAAGTTATACAGATGCAAAAAATGTGAGCACTACATTAAAACTACGTACAACCCCAACGGCAGGAACTGTTCCACTCTTCAACGATAGAGTGGAATGTGCAAGCTGTCACGACCCTCATAGCTGCATCAACCCC
>MHEI01000101.1:0-3956 GCA_001805165.1 Nitrospirae bacterium RBG_16_43_11
GAGGGTTTTTTAAGGACGATATCTATTGCATATCTGTCTTTTATATTTATAGATTTAATGTTCTCAGTCCAACCGGCGAATGGGCTCCTGAGATTAATCCTGATGAACTCCTCAATTGTAAACTTGACATCATCGGCAGTAAGTTCAACGCCATCATGGAATGTGACCCCTTTTCTCAGGTAGAAAGTCCACTTAAGGCCCTCATTGGAGGTCTCCCATGAGGTGGCGAGATGGGGCCTAAGCTTAAGGTCCATGTCTAACCTTACAAGGCCGTCAAAAATCGTCTCCAAGAGTATGGATGAGATACCACTAACTGCAGTAAGGGGACTTATATCTACAGGGGCATGGTACGTAACTATCGTAAGTGAATCACCGTATGATTTATCCTTAATACCTTCCTTATTATTGCATCCGATGATCAAAAATCCGATAGCAAGACTACAGATGGTGAGCCTACGAATGATAGGTGCAGTTATGCATACCATGCCGCCTGTAGATTAGAGAAATCAGCATACAAAGTCAAATCATGCATAATTGGATCACATAATGAAGAACATGCAATAAACCGGCTTACTATTCTCTTTCCTGTCACCTTTCTTTATGATTTTCATCTTCAATCACCTCCTTTCATTTTTTATTTAAATACTATCCTGCTTCACTTCGCACTAACTCCAGAGAGACCTTGTTGATATACTCTGCTTCACAAGCAGGATTTAAAAAGTTTTTAAAGAGGATGTGTGAGCCGACGCGGCAACCGCCGCCACAGATCGGGATATATGAGCATCCCCTGCAGTCACGCCGCCATAGATCTGCGGTCATAAAACGTGTGTTCGTATGATTTAAATACCTCTCATCGTTAATATTCCCGATAATAAATTCCTGTCTGCCGACAAAACCGGCACATTTGAATAAATTCCCCGCAGGATCAATAACGTAACTATATTCCCTGATTGCTTCACATGGACCTATCGCTGTATCCGTGGAAGTTGTAAAACCCCGCTTCTCAATTTCCTCTTTTAACCACATGAAGTCTGAGGGGGGTATACGGGAAAATGTGCAGAAATTGTTCTCAGGACAACTGTTTCCGATGGTCGCAAAGATTGGTTTAAACCTGATAAGCTCTATATCTTTATTTGTAAAACCGGCGTCTCTTAATCTGTCCAGGAGAGGCGGTATACCGGGTTTAACTGAATCATCAAAGTTCCCTCCGATTGTAATGGGCACTATTCCTTTAATCTTTATGAGGTTGTTCATTATGGTATCGAACGTACCACTACCGTCTTTATATATTCTTTTAGAATCATGTGTATATTTATCGCCATCTAAGGTAACCTTTATCCCCTTAAGTCCAAATTCTTTTAAGGTCTTAATCAGGTCCTCTGTTAATAAGACACCGTTTGTTACAATCCGTATATCAACATCTATCTTCCTTCTGCTGCAGGCACTGTGGATCTCTTCACTGATCATTTTGATAGGAGCAAAATTCAGCAATGGCTCTCCTCCAAAGAATGTGAGTCTAATAGTGCGTGGCCTGACATATTCCAATTTCCGGATAATCCATAGAATCGTCTTCCTGCATATATCATCCTTCATAGACGAGGTCGCACTGATTCCATCTTCATAACAGTATGTACACCTGAGATTGCATGCATATGTGGTGAGTACCGTAATGTCTAAAATAGAGCTATCAAATTTGAGTCTCTGAAACCAGTATTCAAGTTCCAGGTCTTCATCAACATCATCATTGACTAAGAAGCCAAGTTCCAATAGCTCTTTAAGATAAGTCCTCTCACGTTCACAGAAGAGGAATTCATTAACAGGAGACATTTCAATTTTCTCTTTAAGCTTCCTCTCGACTACAACGCGTGAGTCTGTAAAGGTATTAAAGATAATGTACCCATCACTATCCTGCAGTGGTATAAATACGTTAAATTTTGACGGTTTCATAAAGTCCTTTTTTTGATGTTATGTATTACTTAAATAGCAAGTCCAATACCAGAAAATTAAAGATAGGAATCTGTCATCCTAACTACTTAATATTTAAGGTTATTTTCAGAATTATGGCTTGGATTAAGCAAAGTAAAAGAGGTGTGCAATTAGCTTCATTGCTGGCCTGTGATCAATGCATTTCCCGTAGGCTGAAGCATATAACTATTTAAAAAATATAAGATAATACTTATATTGCTTAATTGTTGACCGTTAAAAACTTAACTTGCTGATACTGAATAATGTAAATCTGTAATACCTGAGTGAAAGGTGGTGAAGTTGGTTAAATTCTGATATTATGGATTTTATGCACCCATCTCCATATCAATGGATAGAGGTATTACGAGGTATCGGAAAAAATCTTCTTGAGAGAGTTCCCCAAATAGCCGGCAGCGCAGATGCCTCAATCAAGATCGGACGCGGGGCAGGCGGCGATCAGACATTTCTAATAGATGAAGTAGCAGAGAAAATAGTAATTGAGGCGCTGGATAAGGTGGCAGGTGAGGGCGTTGGATTCACTTTGATATCGGAAGAATGCGGCATAAGACAGTATGCTCCCGAAAGCAATATACACATCCTGGTTGACCCCCTTGACGGCAGCAATAATGCGAAGAGGGGGGTGCCCTACTATGCTACCTCGATCGCAGTCCTTGACGGGAATAAGCTTGAAAATCTTCTTGCAGGTTATGTGGTGGATTTGTCATCAGGTAAAGAATACTGGGCTATAAGGGGTGAAGGGGCATGGGGTAATGGAAAAAGGATTGAATGCCGTGGTAGTGAAGGGTCTGAGATGGTCGCATTTGAAGCATCTGCCCCTGCCAAGGATATTGATAAGATACTTCCTGTTCTGAAATCAGCGAGGAAGATAAGGTGTCTCGGTGCAATAGCCCTTGACCTTGCCATTATGGCAAATGGTGCGATAGATCTTCTTCTCGTTGCCACTCCATCGAGGAGCTTCGATTTCGCTGCAGGTATGTTGATACTTAAAGAAGCAGGAGGCATTATTACAGATATGGATGGCGGCGATATTACAGGGATTAATGCCGGGCTCGAACGTACGGTACCGCTCATTGCAGCAACCAATAATAGCCTGCTCACTAAGGCTATTAAGATAATCAGAGATAACCAAGCGGTGAACCCATGATTACTATCCTAAGGTTTTTACATCTTCTGTCATTAGTAGTTTGGATCGGCGGGATGGTATTTCTCGTTGTTATCGGTGCACCAAGCATATTCAAGGTGCTGCCAAGAGAAAGCGCCGGTGACGTCCTCGGTGACATATTCCCAAAGTACTGGATAATGGGTTATATATGCGGTGGCTCGGCGCTTGCTACTATAATGTTATTATCATTTAAGGAACGTCTGTATCCATGGGGTAAGATTGGGCTTATAGTCCTGATGACAGCGCTGACACTCTATTTGGGACTTGCAGTTGCTTCAAAGGCCAGAGAAGTCAGACTCCAGATCAGGAGTGTAGAAGATACTGTCCGGAAGGAAGCGCTGAAAAAAGAATTCAAATACCTTCACATGAAATCAGTTGCACTCCAAGTGGTAATTTTGATATGCGGTCTTATAGTTATATTCCTCACTGCTAATTACAAGGCACCTATTTATTAGTTGGCGCTGTATGATTCAATATATTCAAAACCTCCATCCAATTTCCCAGGCATTTCTTGCAACCTCCTTTACATGGGGAGTTACTGCTATCGGCGCTGCTGTAGTATTCCTTTCCAGAAACATAAACATAAAGGTGCTTGATGGCATGCTCGGTTTTGCTGCGGGAGTGATGATTGCCGCAAGTTACTGGTCATTGCTTGCGCCTGCTATCGAAATGTCCGAAGGAAAAGGTATTCCTGTGTGGTTACCTCCCTTGACAGGGTTTCTGCTTGGAGGAATTTTCCTGAGAGGCATAGACAAGGTACTTCCACACCTGCATAGTGGTTTTGCTATGGATCAGGCCGAGGGGGTCA
>MHEI01000101.1:4061-4317 GCA_001805165.1 Nitrospirae bacterium RBG_16_43_11
GCCATCAGCTACTTTTGCAGGGGCTGTGGCACTGGCGATAGGGATCGGATTACAAAACTTTCCTGAAGGTATGGCCGTGTCTATGCCTCTCAGACGCGAGGGAATGTCAAGATTGAAAAGCTTCTGGTATGGTCAGTTATCAGCAACTGTAGAACCTGTCGCAGGGGTAATAGGAGCAATGGTTGTCATCTCATCGCAGGCAATACTTCCATATGCACTTGCCTTTGCAGCAGGAGCTATGATATTTGTAGTAGTG
>MHEI01000101.1:4457-6807 GCA_001805165.1 Nitrospirae bacterium RBG_16_43_11
AAGGAGAAGTATATGCAGTTGACAATGTTCGGTTTAATTATTGCAGTATCAATGGTGATGATGGTTGTATCCGGAGAAGCCGGTGCAGAGGAGAAGAACCCGGTAGTATTGATGGAGACATCAGTGGGTAATGTCAGGATAGAGCTGGACCAGAAGAATGCACCAATAAGTGTAAACAATTTTCTTTCATATGTGGATGATAAGTTCTATGACGGGACGATATTTCACAGGGTCATCAGCAATTTCATGATCCAGGGTGGTGGATTTACACCAGACATGCAACAGAAGCCGACAAAGGCACAGATAAAGAATGAGGCCGGAAACGGGTTGAAAAATAAGAAGGGCACACTTGCTATGGCAAGGACGATGGTAGTAGACAGTGCAACTGCCCAGTTCTTCATTAATGTAGTTGATAACGACTTCCTCGATCATCGCGACACATCACCGCAGGGTTACGGCTACGCAGTATTTGGCAAGGTCGTGGAAGGCATGGATGTAGTGGATAAAATAAAGGGTGTAAAGACAGGCACGAAGATGGGATTTGGCGATGTCCCGATGGAGACGGTTGTAATTAAGTCGGTCAGAAGGGCACAGTAATCCACTATATGAAGAACTTATTGTCATGGATTTGAAGCTTACTGATACAGAGGTTCGTGTTCTTGGGTGTTTAATTGAAAAGGAGATGGCAACCCCGGATTATTATCCCCTCTCCTTAAATGCCCTCATTAATGCCTGCAACCAGAAATCCAACCGGGAGCCGGTGGTTTCCTATGATGAGAGAACTGTTTTAAATGCACTTGAGGGATTAATAAAAAAAGATCTGGGATGGCAGAGCTATTCAGGCAGGGTTTCCAAATATTCCCATAATTTTATCAAAACAAATAAATTTATTAATAAAGAAGCTGCGATATTTTGTGTCCTATTCCTCCGGGGACCACAAACCGCAGGTGAGTTGCGGGATCGTACTGAACGTCTTTACAGGTTTGACAGCATAGAAGAGATGAAAGATGTCCTTCTGAACCTTGAGGAGATGGGTTATGTGAAACTGCTTCCCCGTCAGGCAGGTCAAAAGGAGCCTCGATATATTCACCTTCTATCAGATGTCCCGGAACCTCTGGGTATGGAAATGACCGGGCACCCGCCGGCAACTGCCAGGATGGTCAATGCAGCAGATGACAGGGTTGCAAAAATAGAGGAAGAATTAAAAAAACTTCGCCAGGAATTAGAAGAATTAAAGCAAGGATTTTGGGAATTCAAAAACCAATTCTAACGGCGTTTAAATTGGTCGTACCAATGTCGTACCAATAATGACATTATTGATCAAATCCTGTACGGTAAGAACGGTAGTAATATGTCGTCCCGTTGGTCAGACTGGTAGGGGTATAGGATGTGTCGAAACCTGAGTAAACTTGTGTCCAGCTTGAGCATGAGTTCTGGTGTGCCGCTGGTGCTGTAAACAAGATTCTAACTACCTATTCCGCTTGTGACACCTGAGAAGCTACTCCAGCTTAATGAGGCCAGCTCATTTCCAACGGTAGCAGTAAGGGTACCGTCATGGAGGTGTCGTATCAAGGGTTATAGTGGCAAAGTATGGATCCGCATTGCTCGTGCCGGAGCTGTCTTTGAACCATGCATAGACGAACTTAAACCCATCTCCTGCTGTTAGTGTCCATGATTTTGAGGTGGTGTAGGGTTCCCATGGTAAACATGGGCTGGTGTTGGTGTTGCTGATGCATATCTGAGAGATGCCTCTTGTAGAAGATGATGAAAGCGATAATGTGACGTCTGCTGATGAAGTATAAACGGCGTCATTGTTGATAGCTATAGAGCCTGTCGGCGGGGCTCCATCAGTAGAACCTGGCGCTGAAGATATCTCGTACGACTCAACACTCTCTCCGTAGCTGTTTATTGATGACACTACGTAATAATATATTGTTCCGTTTGTAAGACCAGTGTGTGTATATGAGGTCGAGGTAATATCTGAAATCTTTGTGCCTGTATTCTTTGTAACCCCTGTGGTTGCAGACCAGTAGATGTTGTAAGAGGTAGCTGCCGGTACTGCATCCCAGTTAATTGTGATCTGACTATTACCTGAAGCAGCAATTAAACCGGCAGGTGCGGCGGGTAGCGTATCTGGCGGAGGCAAATCCTCTGTTGTAAAATTCCATTCGTAGACTGATTCCATCTTGTTGCCTGCCATGTCTTCAATATCTATTGTTAGTGTTGCTGAGTAAGAGGTTGAATAAGTGAGATTGCCTGCAGGAAGGAAAATGGATCTCAGTGTACCGGCGTCATAAACGACAGAACCGCTCACGGGCGTTGCACCTTTCTTTACTGTAAAATTCGTTGT